>JAGBKP010000100.1 GCA_017635875.1 Selenomonadaceae bacterium
CCCACTATAATCTGATACATCGAAAATCCCTCCTAAAATTTAGCCTTGGCCAAAGCTCCTATATGTTTTAAATCCTCGATAGGAGCATTAAAAAAATCATCGTTCCACAGCCAGTAGGTTTGATGTTCCTGCTTGCGGTATTTTTGCGCGAGAGTATCGTTCCAAATGATTTCCCATCTATTGTCGCGGTCTTCTCGCGTTTCCCCGTTCTGCGGTTCTAATGCTTCAAGTATCGCCTGCGTAAGTTTGCCGCGTTCTTTGCCGTTTCCGTCGTCGTCGCGTGTAAAATGTTCATGCGATGCAGCGCTGCTTGCGACACAGACAGGCTCGTTTTCAAAATAGAGTAGTCCGTCCTCTTTGCGTTCTAATTGAGAACCGTAGGGAATATTTACATAACCCTTTAAACTTTCTCGCTTAAATCGCTTAATCGTGACGTACCGCATTTCTGTCCCTCCGTTTAAATTCGAGATAGTTTTCGCAAGAAAAGCCGAAAATACTGTAAAACAATCGTCGAAGTTTTAAGATATTATTATGTTCGTTGTAACATTCAAGATACGCAAGCATTCCGTTTACGCTTGTCCACACGTCTTCAAAAGTTATTTCGCCGTTCATAACTTTGCGATAAAGAGCTTTTATCTTCTTTCTGTCGCGGGGAACGGCTTTTTTATTCGCTCGGCGAATTATACGCCCGCTTCCGGTTATGATAAACTTTGTTTTACAAAATCGAAAAGGTTTTGTAAACGGAACGTACCGCGTTTTATCGGGGTTTAACGTAAAACTGCTCTTTGTCGCCTGCTCTTGAATGGTAGACAATATTTTTCGATGAGGCCTATCAGGCGGAACAATGTTGTAAAAATCATCCATGTAATGACCGCCTTGAAGTCTTTCTTGCGCTTTTAAATAATTGTCCATACCCGAAGGATAAGCTATCATCTCAGCTTGACTTGGTTCAACGCCCAAAGGCATACCTTCGTCGGATTGAATTGTTTTTAAAACAGCGTCCGCAAATTTCTTTAAACCTTGGTTAAATATGAAGTGCTTATGCCGTTCGCGAATATGATTATGGTCTGCGCTCGGAAAGAATTTCTTTCCGTCTGCGAGTGCAATACCGCCCTTTAGCTTAAACTTTCTAAAATGCTTTCTTAAATCATTAGCGAGCATTTTCTGACTGAAATGAAATCCTTTGCCCGGCAAACTCGCCCCATTGTTGTATATCATGCTCGGAAGATACAACGGCAGAAGGACGAGCTGGGTGTAGACCTTTTCCACCTGCCTATCCTGAATCCTCGGAGCGTCGATGGGACGAATCTTGCCGCGCTCACGGAGCGTGAAATGGACATATTTTGAGAACCGGTAGCTGCCGTTTATCAAAGCGCGTCTGCGGACGGCAGTTCCGCTGAAGAGCCTCAGCTCGAACCGCTGGACACTCTGTTTCCAGCGAACACCGTTGCAGCACTTTTTGCCTGCTTTGTATAGTTTACTGTAGGCGAAGACATTCTCCATGCCGCCGAGGGCGTCGCTACGTTTCTGACGTTTTTCCAATCGCCGGGCAGCACGGCGTTTCCGCCGCCCCTCGCGCCTGCTTAACTTAATAAATTCGTCTTCCGTATCGGTATCTTGTAGGGTGTCGTCTAACCGACTTTGTTCGTTACGCATGCAACGAGGTAAGACACATCTCTCGCCATGCGCGCATTGTTGCGGCGTTCGCGCAAGAACATCGGAAGAACTGTTTTGGGCTATTGCCACGGGAAACGTCTCTCCTTTCAAAAGGGTCTTTTCTTCGCTCTTTTGGCTACTGTATTTGACCCGACTCTTTGAAATCCGGGGCGAGCGCGTACGAATAGTTGGCGTTGTTGTTGTTCGCGTTGCCGTTCGTGTTGACATTGCAAAAGTTATTAGTGTTGTTGTAATTCGGAGAAGACTCCCACCAATGAACCGCTGCCGAACCTCGCGACAAATTTTACAGAGACGCACCCTTTTTCTTTAAAAGTTGCTTGTCGTATTTCATCACGCCCGTTAAAAGTTTAGTTTCTTCGTCTATCATACAGCCTAAACTTTCAGCCATTTTGTCAAGTTTTTCTATAGCGCGTTTACCGCTTATTTCGTTTGAAAACGCTCCTTTGGGGTTCATCATCAAAATTTGATAGATATGCGCCATTTGAATATCCAATGCGCCAACGGCGGCTCTCGCTCGTAAAAGATACCGCGTCCGTTCTTCGTAGCGAAGTTTATCGACCACTATCATACTGTTAGCCGCCTCCGCGTTCGCTACTATTTCGTGCGCCGCGTGAATTGTATCTGCGGCTAAAAGCCTTGAAAATCTTGAAGAAAGACGCGATAAAAACCATAATGTTTCGGTATAGATAGCGTTCGCCGTATTAACAAATTCGGCTTTGCTTTGACCGCGACGTGATTTTAATACCGACATAATTAGCTCCTTATTAAGCATCCCCTGCCCCCTTGCGGGGGCAGATGTTGGAAGATAATAGACTGCTCACTTCGTTCGCTATAGTTTGAAAGCCGGGGCGAGCGCGCACGAATAGCTGGCGTAGTTGCTGCTCGCGTCGCCGCGCGTGGTGACACGGCAAAAGCAATAAGTGTAGTAGTAATACGGAGAAGACTCCCACCAATGAACCGCTGCCGAAGCGTCCGAGTGCTTTTTCTTTATCGTCCCGTTACCGTTCGTGTAGTAAGCCATTCTTGTATTGTGGTTGTACTCATACTGGTTGGCGTAGCTTCTCGATGCGAAAATCTCCGGCTCGGCGAGAAGTGTAATAGCGTCTACAGTTGCCTTGATATTCGCGTCAACGTCCGAGTTATTGCCCACCGCATCAACATACCGCGTCCAAAGTCGCATTACGCCTCTTAAATCGCTCGGCAGAGCTGCAAGAAGAGTATTTGCCTTCGGGTTGGTAAGCGTTGCCTCTGTCGCGTCGTATCCGACGTTTGATGTGTTTTTAAGTTGGTTATACTGACTCGGTTGCGTGCTTGTCGCCCCTAAGATGTCGTATCTTAAATCAGTACCTTTCCACCCGCCGTAATTTGTGCCGTAATAACCTGCTGTACCATCAGAACCCGATGTCGTGCTTTTGTGATTCATATTAAAGCAAATAGTGCCGTCAGTTACATTCGCACCATATTTATTATCAGCGAGAGCGACGTCAACGCCGTTGGTGAGAGCGGTTTTAAATCCGCCGAAGATTATATTGTTTTCAGCCGCGCCATTCGTGGGATGGTTGAAATCTAGTATAAACACGCATAATTTCGTGTTCGAGAGTGTTAGCTGACTCCCCACCGCTCCGTTAAGCGTTATTTCTTTACAATCTCCAACGTCCCAATACAAATCGCCTTGCCCCGATTGGGCGACTTCTGATATTTGTTCCCAGCTGTTTTCGTCCAGCACAGTCGAAATCGCGGGAATAGTAACAGCGACAACCGCCTCTTCAGGCGACGCGTAATTTTCGTCTTCGTCCTGCGAAATTGTAACAGTCGCCGAACCAATAGCGACTCCCGTTATTGTTACGGTATTTCCCGAAACGCTGACAGTCGCGAAATTTTCATCGCTAGATACTGCAAAAATCTCGCCCGCGCAATTCGATGTAACTGTTATTGTCGTACTTCTGTCGGCAACAACTCGAACGGACGAGGAACTCAAAGTCATAGTCGCTTGAGGTTTCGGCGTCGGCGTTTTGCTTATGCTTGTCCCCGTCGTATAAGTCCCTGCCGACGAATGAGGGAAAAAGCGATAGAAATATGTCGTGCCGTTAGTAAGCCCGCTGTCAATATAAGCCGCTGTTTTGTGAGCGTTTCTTGTGGTGGTGTCAAGCACAAGCGTTCCGTCATTCACATTTTCCGGCGCGGAACCCTCTTTACGCACGAGCTTCGTACCCGCCCATTTTGCGAGCGTTGCGCCGTTATACGTTACATCGTCGGGGTCTGTCCATCTAAATTTTACCCTTCCGTCGCCCGCTATGGCGACGACATTTGTTACGTCGGCAAGCTCGATACTCGACCCACCGCCGCCGCCCTGTTCTGCTTCTTTTTTCGCTTCTTCGGCGGTCGTTTTTGCCTCTTGAGCGACTGTCAAAGCTTGTTCCGCCTTATAAGCGGTAATTCCTCCGCTATTCGTCATTCCCTGCATTTTGTATCTCCTTTCCTATCGTTACGCAAATCTTCGCCGTTAAGTTTTCTTCCGGCGCTTTTACCGCTCTTATACGCACAACGCCCGCTAATGTTTCCGTAAAATCAGAAACGCCGCAAGCGTTAGCCTTTTCTATATCTGTGGTTGCAAAGATTATATCCGCTCTGTGATTAGTGGTTACCCCTTCGACGGGTATATTACAATAGGCGGGGTAGTCAGCGTTATCGTCTTTCTGCCAATCGTTCGCCGAAATTATTATTTCGCCGTAACTCGCTAAATATTTGTCGTCCGAGACAATATTATTCAGCATAATTATTCCTTGCATCGCTCTTAAAAATTCTTCTTTTCTTATCGCCACACAATCTCCCTCCTTAAACGTAAGGAGTGGCGAAAGCCGTTTTCCCGTTGGCGCGGCTTCCGCTTTTCCTTCGTGTTAGTTCGTCGTCAATTACTCATCGACGAAAATTCCGGCGATTTCTGCGTCGGTAATTGTCTCGTTGGCGTTTGCAACCAAACCGTCGAGGTTTTCCTTATCCACCGCGCTCATTGCGCCGTTGGAGCCGCCCACGCCTTGAGCGGAAGCTGTCGCCAAGCCAAGACCCACGCCGTTTGCGCTGACGGATAAGCCGTTTGCGTTAGTTGCGTCAATCTTTACGCTGAAAGTGTTGTTCGCGCCGAGTTCGATGCCGTTACCCGCTTTGTAAACATCTACCAGCTCATCAACGAGGAGATAAATATGTTGTGCGGTTGCGTCGCCGTCTACCGTGTTTACGACGAAGTCCAAATACTTCTGACCTACGGTGTAACCCGCAACGGGGGTATCAGCCGTAGCGACGGTTTCAACGGTCGCGCTCTTTACGAGAAAATCTTTGGGAATGTTGATAGTTGCGCCAACCTGCACACCGTTCTGTTTTACGGCGTAAGAATGAGCGTAACCTTCGGTTGCGGTTTCGAGCTTCTCAACAGTTACCGCGTAGCGGGTGTCGGAGGTTTGACGAAACTTTTTGAGAGTCGCAAGGAGGGTTGCTTTTGAAACAGCCATTTTAATCTTCCTTTCTGTTAATCAACAAAAACTGAATTTATATCATCGTCCGATACGGTTTCTTCCGTATCGTCGCCAACGGGAGCTAAATTTTTAATCGCTTCGTCTACGACATCGGGTACTCCGTTGCCGTCTGCATCAACGAGCGAAGTAGGCACGGAAATCGTGCCATCATTTGTCACATCTATATTGTTACCGATTTTCACTACTCCTGCTCTTGTCGCGGAGGCTATGGGAAGTCGGCTGGGCGTTCCGCCCGCCGCGCCGAAAACGCAAAGCGTAGCGGATATTTCTTCGTTCGGCACGGACACGGCATAAATACGAAGTTTGCCGTCAAGCGTTTCGCAAGCTTCGCCTATGCCGTGTTCTCGTGCGGCTTTAAGGCTTGCTGTCGAAAAAATAAGCTGCGGCGTCATGTCTTCCGTTAAGTTTTCGGTTACAAGGTCTAGATGATAGGGATAATCACCTATGGTTTCTTCTATCCAACCTGTTGTCGGGATAATGATTTGCATACTCGAAACATTCGCGCCTGAGCTTTGCGTTGTTACATAGTCAGCTAATTTCTTAATTGCCGTAATTACATTATCATTTTCTGTTATAGCTAATTCGGGTATAGCGTCCAATCCCAACAAAAGTATTTGGCTTCCCTCGCTCTGAAAATGTATGGGCTTTCGTCTTCCGTTTTGCGGCGTCGGAGAATAAAGAGTTTCCTTAATCGCGTCCATCTTTTTTCTCCTCCTTGTCATTTTCGGTTTGCGCTTTTATCTCTTGTGTTTGACGAAGTTTTAAATTGATTTTTTCCGTCAAATCGGTATCGTTTACAAACTTCATACTTCCACCTCCACATCTTTTGCCTTGGCAAAACCGGCGGCAACGCCGTAAACGCTTACGGGCTGCGCCGTATCGTCCTCGGCTTCGAGTAGCCACTTAACGCAAGCGCGAGTCTTTTCGGCTTCGTTGTTCTTTAGGCCGTATTCAAACTTAGAAGCGATTATGCCGCTTTCGCCGTAATCCTGTACGGTTACTAAATTCATTTCCTGCCAATCCTCGTCGCTGTAATTGTATTTGTAATCAGCTGTAATAGCCGCGCCGTTCGGGGCGGTCAATGTTATTTCCGTAGGACTGGTTTCCGTGTTCGCGTCAAAATTCGTTATCTCGTTGCCGTTGACGTAAATACGAATTGTCGCGTAATCTATGTTCGCATCCGGCAAGGTCAGCGTTTGACGCGTTCCGCTCCCTATGCCAACCGCATAATTTTTGCGTTCGGCTATCTCGTCAAGGAAAGAAGCGAAAGCGCGAATTCTTACGCCGTTTAATTTGCCGTGCCGTATAAGCCCTTGCGCGTACGCAAGTTTTCTTATGCCGTCCGCTTTAAACTCTTTCGCGTCGAAGATTATTTCTTCGCCCGAATGCCAAGCGGAAAGCAATTTGCCGTTCCTTAATCCCGCCGTCGTGCGATAGATATACGTTTTCGTCAAATCGTAGGTGTTCATCACGTCATTCTTGCAAACAACTCTAAGCACACCGCCGTTTTTGGACGAAGATTTCACCTGCACGCTTTCGCTTTTTGCGCCGTCCGTAAGCGTATAACTTTCGCCGGGGTGAACTCCCGCCAAGCTATCTAAACCTATTGTACGGCTTCCTGCGGTTACGGCATTTACTTTAACTTTCATCGTATTTATTTCCGTCGCGGGGTTTAGATTGTCGTAAAATACCATATTGGAAAGTTCCAACGCGGCGAAAAGCTCGCGCGGCAAAGATGACTCCGCGTCTTTTCTGTATATCCAATACGCTTTAGGATTTAAGGGCTCTGTGGAGCTTATAACAATATCCGGCATATTCGCGAGAGTAAACGCCATATTTGACTGTTCAAGCTCCATTTGCGTCATTCTGCCCGCAAGCTCCGGAAGTGTCGCCGCGTCGCCGCCGAGAAGTTTTGCCCTAAAGTCGCCTATTCCCATACGTTGAAGCCGTCTTTGTTCGCCATTTCCGACCCAAACGTCTTTGCAGTCTTTTACCTTGTTCATATCAACTTGCAAAAACTGCGGATGCGGATTTATATCCGACAAATGATTGTAATATTCGGCGCGTGAAACAGAGCCTATGCCCTCCGTTATCGTGACGTTGACGTTTTCAATTTGCCCTATAACGATAATCAGCGTATAAATTTGATTTTGTATTTCATTGCTGTTCGCGGGTGGAATATAATCCGAATAATTTTCCGTGTTTCTGTACGAATACAAAACCTCGTCGCCCGTATCAGGGTCTTTTGCATAAACTCCTATTTCCTTGCAGAAAAAACCTATGTCAAGTTCCGTGTTGTTGAGTTGGCAATCAATTATAGCCGTGCCCCCGCCGGGGATTCTCTTATTTACAACGGGA
>JAGBKP010000101.1 GCA_017635875.1 Selenomonadaceae bacterium
ATTTAAATTTTACACATTACTCTTGCAATGAGGGCAACTTCCGCCGCAAGAGGAAACAACCGCGTTCCCTTCCGCGCCGCAAGAGCAAGAGCCGGAAGAAAAATGCCTGTATACGTGGCGAAGGGCGAAAGCAAGCCCTGCGAAAAATACGCCGCCTACAATTAAATCCGCCATAATATCACCTCAAAATCCCAAGAGCCGCCCGATTTGATATACAAGGAGCGAAACTACCCACGCGAGGAAGAATGTGTATACCGCCGCAAAAATCATCCACTTAAAGCCGCCCGCTTCTTTCTTTATGGTTCCAAGCGCGGTGACGCAAGGGGTGTAGAGCTGTGAGAAAACCATAAACGCGAATGCCGAAAGAGAAGTAAATGCCGCGCCCATACCGCTGTTCAAAAACATAGACGCTTCTTCAGCGGCGGCTTCCGCATCAATTTCTCCCGCTACACCATAGAGAACGCCCATGGTAGACACAACGGACTCTTTTGCTAAAATACCGCTAATCGCCGCCGCGCCGGCTTCCCAAGTGCTAAAGCCGTGGAAGTAGAAGAGGGGTGCTATCGCGCCGCCTAAAGTCGCGAGGAAACTTTCGCTCATTTCTTCGGTCATTCCGCTCATATTGTAATTTGAAAGGAACCATATAAATACGCTAGCTACGAAAATAATTGTACCTGCTTTTATGAGATAGCCTTTGCCCTTATCCCAAGTTTCAAGAAGCACCGTCTTAATATCCGGCAAGCGATACGGCGGAAGTTCCAAGAGGAAGGTGGAACCTTTATCCTTCATAATCGTCGCGCCCAAGAATTTAGCCGCAAAAATCGCCGCTACAACGCCTATTATATACATTAGGAAAACAACGTTTGCCGCATTATCGGGGAAGAACATCGCCGCAAAAAGAGCCATTATCGGCAGTTTTGCGCCGCAGGTCAAAAACGGAGTGACCAAAATCGCAGTGAGTCTGTCTTTTTCGGAATCCAAGGCTCTCGCGCCCATAATCGCGGGAACGGCGCAACCAAACGCCATCATCATCGGCATTATGCCCTTGCCCGTAAGCCCCACGCGACGCATAAAGGGGTCTGTAATAAACGCAACGCGCGCCATATATCCCGTACCGTCCAAAAACGACAAGCAGAAGAAAAGTATGAAGATGAGAGGCACAAAGGTTAAAACCGCGCCAACGCCTGCGATTGCGCCGTCAACTATCATAGCCTTAAGCCATTCGGATACGCCCGCGCCCTCTAAGAACGCCGTCGCGCCTTCCGTTATAGGTCCGCTCACAAGCTCGTCGATAAAGTCCGCGATAGGCTGACCTACCCACTCAAACGTGATGTAAAATACAATATATAGGATTGCAAGGAACAAGAACGGCGCTAAAATCCCGTTCGCCAAATATTTATCCAGCGTTTCAGATACGCTTACAACAGTTCTATTGAGCGTTACAACTTCCGTTACTATGTTGTTTATTACCGCGTACCTTGCGTCTATAATTGCTTCTTCGATTTCTTCGTCGGATTTTCCGCTGTTTCTTATCGAGTTTACGTTTTCAATATGCGCCTTTATCATATCGGAAGGTTGATATTTTTCCATAACTTCCGTCGTAAAGACACTTAAAAGAGTTTTAACGCCGTCGCTCCTTCTGCCTACGGTTTCAACCACGGGCATACCGAGAACTTCCGAAAGTTTCGCCTTGTTTAAAGTGAGTCCGCGCTTTTTTGCCTCGTCTTGCATATTGAGGTCGATAAGAAGGGGAATGCCTTCTTCCAAAAGTTGCAAGGTTAAAATAAGATTTCGCTCTAAGTTTGAAGAATCAAGAACGTCAACCACAACGTCCATTTTGTTGTTTTTTAAGAAATCCATAACTATGGCTTCTTCCGGCGAACGCGCAGATACGCTATAGGTGCCTGGGAGGTCTACCACGGTAATGTTTCTTCCTTGATAATTTAAGTAACCTACTTTTTTGTCAACGGTAACGCCCGGCCAGTTTCCGATTTTTTGCCTTGCGCCGGTTCATTGATTAAAAATAGTTGATTTTCCCGTATTGGGATTACCCGTAAGAGCTATTGAAAGGTCCGACATTTTTTCACCCCACTTTTTCAACAATTATTTTTTCCGCGTCATCTCTCCTGAGCGCAAGCTTGTAGGAGCGAATTTTTATAGCCATAGGGTCTCCAAAAGGAGCTGACGGCATAACTTCAACCTTTGTTCCCTTCGTAAGTCCCATAGTCATAAGCCTACCTTTAAGCTCAAACGGCTCTATACTTTCAACAATGAAAGTATCGCCGACTTTCGCTTCTTTAAGAGTCATAAAACCACCCTCCGTAAAATCGAAAATCGTTTTTAAATGAAATTGAGAATAATTCCTTTTAACGATATAATAACTGAAAATTATTATCGTGTCAATAGTTGAGAATGATTTTATTTTTTATTATTTTTATGCAACCTGTCTTTTTACCAAACACGCAAAACAATACCTTTTGAGTGTAAAAATTTCTCCATTTTGCTCTTTTCAGCAAAGTTTTTTTATGATATTATGAAGGAGTTAATTTTTTGTATGTTTAAACGAGGAAGATATGACTGCAATTTCTTACGAACTTTTACATAAGGAAAAAAATACAAACGCGCGGGCGGGAATTTTACATACGCCTCACGGAAGTTTTGAGACGCCTATCTTTATGCCAGTCGGCACAAAAGCTACCGTGAAGGGAGTTTCCCCCGAAGAACTAAAGGATTTGGGCGCAAATATTGTGCTTGCAAACACTTATCATCTTTTCCTTCGCCCCGGCGCGGATCTGGTGAAAGAAGCGGGCGGTCTGCATAAGTTTATGCATTGGGACGGCGGTATCCTAACCGACAGCGGCGGTTTTCAAGTGTTTAGTTTGGGAGAACTTCGTAAGATAACGGAAGAAGGCGTAACTTTTCGCTCGCATATAGACGGCTCGAAACAGTTTTTGTCGCCGGAAGTTTCTATGGAAACGCAAATGAAGCTCGGCGCTGATATTGTAATGGCGTTTGACGAGTGCATACCCTACCCTGCCGATTACGAATACGCCAAAACCTCAACCGCTCGAACCTCTCGTTGGGCGCACCGCTCTAAAGACGCTATGACAAGCGAAAATCAAGGACTTTTCGGCATAGTTCAAGGCGGAATGTACGAGGATTTAAGAAAAACTTCCGCAAAAGAGCTCGTCGAAATGGATTTTCCCGGTTACGCCGTAGGCGGTCTATCGGTAGGCGAGCCGAAAGAGCTTATGTATGAGATGCTTGAAGTTTCAACTTCCGAACTTCCGGAAAATAAAGCCAGGTACTTAATGGGCGTAGGCACGCCGGATCACTTTATAGAAAGCGTTATGCGCGGAATTGATATGTTTGACTGCGTATTTCCCACAAGGGTTGCGAGAAACGGTATGGCTATGACGCGTACGGAGCGAATTGTAATAAAAAACGCTCAATATACTCACGACCATAACGTATTGGAAGAAAATTGCGATTGCTACGCTTGCAAAAACGGTTACACAAGAGCGTATATAAGGCATCTCTTTAGAGCCGACGAAATGTTCGGGCTTAGGCTTTTAACCCTTCATAATTTGCGTTTCCTGCAACGATTTATGAAAGAGTTGAGAGAAGCAATTTTTGCCGATAAACTTTTGGAGTTTAGGAAAGAATACTATGATAATTTAAATTGAAAGGGAAGTGTTAATATGTCGGGAGAAGTTATGGCGGGTCTTATGACTTGGGGTCCTGCGATTTTAATGGTAGCTATGCTTTATTTTCTCTTAATCCGTCCTCAAAAGGCGGCGCAAAAAAAGAGAAACGAAATGCTTGAGAAACTGAAAAAAGGCGACAAGGTTATGACGATAGGCGGTCTTTACGGAACGATTGTAGAGATTAACGAAAGACAGATAAAACTATTGGTAGCCGACGGCGTAAGACTTGAATTTGCAAGGTCTGCCGTAAGCGCGAACATAACGGAGGACGGGGAGCCCGAGTGACTGTAAAAGAAGAAAAAAAGACGCTACGAGAAGAAATCAGAGCCAAAAGAAAGGCTATTCCCACGGAAGTGCGGGCGCGACTAAGCGAAAAAATCACGGCAAAATTAACCTGCGAATCATTTTTTCGCACGGAAGAAGTGACTTTTTTATACGCGTCTATACCGGAAGAAGTACAACTTTACGGTTTTATGAAGTTTATGCTTGACATAGGTCGAAAAATCGCCGTTCCGTACATCTCAAAGGATGGCGAAATGTTTGCCGCAGAGGTCAAATCAATAGCTGATTTGACTTTTGATAAATACGGTATTTTGACCGTTACAAAGGAAAAACGGCATATTGTTTTACCGGAAGCTTTGGGGCTTATAATTACGCCGGGCGTGGCGTTTACGGAAAAAGGCGAGCGTCTTGGTATGGGCGGGGGATATTACGACGATTTTTTAAGAAAAAACGAACCTCCTGCCTGCAGAGTCGCGTTAGCGTTCGATTTACAGATACTCGATAAAATTCCGACCGAAGAACGGGACGAGAAGGTGGATTTTATAGTCACAGAATCGCGTACAATAGCTGTAAGAAGATAAAACTAATACCCATAACTTTATACTAATCTTCGATAAAGTCTAATAATAAAATTTTTTCTTTCTCTTTTTATTTGCTGCTTTCTCTTTCTCTCTCTTTTTTAC
>JAGBKP010000102.1 GCA_017635875.1 Selenomonadaceae bacterium
GTTACGGGGTTAAGTATGCGCTTGCCTTTGCCGTCCCCTTCGCCGTAATGTTTTTCGATATATTTTATTTTTGCGTTCTTGCCTACGAAAAATCTATGCACGCCGTCGTGTTCGGAGTCCGCACCGCCACAGTTGCTGATACCGCAACCGGCTACAATGAGTACGTCTGCGTTTTCGCCGACATAAAAATCGTTATACACCGTTTCTTTTAAGCCGGATTCGGTTAAAACCACGGGAATATGCACGCTCTCGTTTTTTGTATTTGGTTTAATATGTATATCAATGCCGCTTTTGTCGGTTTTAGACACTATTTCAATATTTGCGGAGTTTTGCCGCCCCGCCAAATTGCCGTTGGCGCGTATATTGTACGCCCCTTTTGGCACACTTTCCAGCATAGCGACTTCATAGAGCATATTTTTTTGCACAGCGTCAAGAGTCATTATTTTGCCTCCTTTCCGAGAAGTTTTCCGCAATTTGTTTTAGCTTCGCCGGACGCTAATATTTCTTTTAACATAACATTTCCCGCGCCTTGTTTTTCTATTTTTCCGTTCTTTACCACAACGATTTCGTCCGCGATTTCAAGTATGCGCTCTTGATGACTGATAATTAAAATAGCGCTGTCTTTGATGTTTTTCCGCATATTTTCAAAGATGCGTATAAGATTTTGAAAACTCCAAAGGTCAATGCCCGCTTCGGGCTCGTCGAAAATGGTGAGTTTTGCGCCGCGCGCCATAACGCTCGCTATCTCGATTCGCTTTAATTCGCCGCCCGAAAGAGAGCCGTTTACCTCCCTATCCACATAATCGCGAGCGCAGAGCCCGACTTCCGCGAGATAATCGCAAGCCTCCGAATGAGTCAGATTTTTTTTCGCGGCAAAGCGCAAGAGGTCGATGACTTTAATCCCTTTAAACTTCACGGGCTGTTGAAAAGCGAAAGATATTCCAAGATTGGCGCGCTCCGTAATGGTTTTATTTGTAATATCTTCGCCGAAAAAGGAAACGGAGCCCGCGGTAGGCTTTTCAATACCCGCGATAATGCGAGCAAGCGTAGATTTTCCGCTGCCGTTCGGTCCCGTCACAACGGTAAATTTTTGCGCTTCTACGTTAAGCGATAAGTTGTCAAGAATAGAAATTTTTTCCTTACCGTCATAAACGTCGAAACAGATATTTTGTAAATTTAGCATAAAACTCTCCTTACACACATATATATTGGCTATTCTAGCATAATAAAAAGCGTTTATCAAGGGAAGATGAACGAGATTATCTTTCTTTATGAACATAACATATATTTTGCCATAGGAATCAAATTTTTTCGCCGACGTCGGGGTTATAATACTTGCAATATTAAACGCCATGCGAGCACTATATGCGCCTCGCGTGGCGTTTGTTTGAGTAATTTTCCATTGGTTAATCTTCAATAACACATTCAATATCTTCAAGGTTTACTTCTCTTATCCAATCATCAGGATTTTCAAAAGGGTTTACGCCTTTCATCTCTATATGAAAAGCGGCTCCGTTATCAAATATTTCAATAATATTACCAATCTCACCAGTTTTCAAGCGCACTAAATCAAACATTTCGATTTTCATTTATTTCGCCCCTCCTTTTTATTGGTGAAACCTTTTATTCTTGATGATTAGCGCACGCCATACAGATTTTTTCAAAGTTTGGCACATTACGAAATTCTTTAGGCGCAAATCTTGCCGGAATAGCTTTTTCAGAAACATACGCTATATCTTCACACAGAAGGTCGCCTATATCTCTATTTACTAAAGGGCAAAATACATCTTTTTCAAATTTTTGTCGTCTCATCTTTTATCAACTCCAACAACAATTTATACCCTAAAGCAAATTGAGAATATTTAAAAGCTGTACGAATACTTTTCATATTCGTTTTTGCATAAACTGTCCCCTCGTCAATGAAAAAATTTATACTGTTGTCTTGCAAGCGAGATATGGCAAATTTAGCATTTTGTACAAATTCTATAGTGAACGATAAAATTTTCTTTACTTTCTTCTTTTCTCTCTTTCTTTTGAAAAAGAAAGAGAGAAAAGAAGAAAGTAACAAAGAAGAAAAGAGAGAAAGAAAACTTTATCAAAAAGTAAAAATTTTAATGTCGTTTA
>JAGBKP010000103.1 GCA_017635875.1 Selenomonadaceae bacterium
AGAGTTCCGTTTTCAAACAGACCTGTGGATTCCACATGCGCAAATGGACGCTTTCCGTAATTTTTTACGCAGTCTTTAACTTCTCCTTCTGTTTCAGACATATGCGTATGAATTTCCGCGCCTATTTTGCTTGCCGTTTGCGCCATTTTCTTCAAAAATTCCGGCGGGCAGGTGTAGAGCGAATGAGGCGAAAGCATGACGGTGAGTCGCCCGCTTTCCGCGTTGTTGTAGGTTTTATAAAGTCTTACGCTGTCCTCTAACTTTTCGTCAGCGCCCGGAGCGACCGCCACAATTCCTCTAGCCAAAACTGCGCGAAGCCCCGAATCTATCGCCGCTTTTGCAATGCTGTCCACAAACGGTCCGTACATATCGGCAAAAGTCGTCGTGCCGGATTTTATCATCTCTATCGCCGCAAGCATTGCGCCCCAATACAAATCGTCCGCCGTCATCTTGTCTTCAACAGGCCAAATTTTTTCACTCAGCCAAGGCATTAGAGCCATATCGTCCGCGTAACTTCTTAAAAGCGTCATAGAGGCGTGAGTGTGGGCGTTTATAAGCCCCGGAACGGCAAATTTACCCTCGCCGTTTATGGTTTTATCCGTGCGAAAATCCGCCGGAACACTATCCGCAACGTCTTTTATAAATTGGTCTTCTATAAAAATATTTTTAGTTTTAACTTCACCGTTAGGCAGTAAGGTATGAACATTTTTTATGAGTAACTTCATATTTCACCTCAACTCAACCATTATAATTATATTTTTTATATTAAAGTTCTTTTTCTTTCAAGAAAAAGAAAGAAAAGTACGGTTTTTAACTCAAAGCCAAATATTCCGCTTGTTCGGGCGTTAGTTTGTCTATGGTTACACCGATGGATTTAAGCTTCATTTCGGCTATCTTCGTGTTGATTTCTTCCGGCATAAGATGTACGCCTTTGGAGAGGTTTTTGTAATTGTTTACGATATGAAGCGCGGAGAAAAATTGTACCGCAAAGGATAAATCCATTATTTCGGCTGGGTGTCCGTCGCCTGCGGCTAGGTTTACGAGTCTGCCTTCGGCTAAGAGATAGAGCTTTCTTCCGTCCGCTTGCTTAAATTCTTCTATATTGTTTCTTACTTTCTTTCTTGATACAGACATTTTCTCAAGCTGCGGTATGTTTATTTCAACGTCGAAGTGACCGGAATTAGCCATCATAGCGCCGTCTTTCATAACTTTAAAATGGCGGTCTACGATAACGTCCTTATCGCCCGTAAGCGTGAGGAAAATATCTCCGATTTTCGCCGCCTCGTCCATCGGCATCACGCGAAAACCATCGAACACGGCTTCTATCGCCTTGATTGGGTCAACTTCGGTGATAACCACGTTCGCGCCAAGACCTTTCGCTCTCATCGCGCCGCCTTTGCCGCACCAGCCGTAACCTGCGATAACGACGGTTTTCCCGGAAATCACAAGATTTGTGGTGCGCATAATGCCGTCCCAAGTAGATTGGCCCGTGCCGTAGCGATTATCGAACAAATATTTACAATAAGCGTCGTTTGCGGCTATCATCGGAAATTCCAGTTTTCCCGCTTTTTCGAGCGCTTTTAAGCGAATAACACCCGTCGTTGTTTCCTCCGAGCCGCCCAAAATCTTCGGCAAGAGTTCGCGGCGTTTCGTGTGGAGCATATTTACCGTATCGCCGCCGTCGTCCATTACAAAATCCGGCTCCGTATCAAGCGCGCGATTGATATACATATCGTATTCCTCGGGCGTACAGCCGTGAGTAGCGAACACTTTTACGCCGGATTTAGCGAGAGCCGCCGCCACATCGTCCTGCGTCGATAAAGGATTGCTGCCCGTAACGGCGACTTGTGCGCCCGCGTGCATAAATACCTGCGCCATATATGCCGTTTTTGCTTCCAAATGCAGAGTTATAACAATTTTCTTTCCCGCGAAGGGTTTTGTCTTTGAATATTCCTCGTCGATAGCCCGCATAACCGGCATAAAATTCTTTACCCAGTTTATTTTGTCCTCTCCCGAAGGCGCAAGACCCATATCTTTTATAATAGATTCCATAAAAACAACTCCTTAATAACACGGGGTTTCACCCCGTACCCCAGCAGGGCGCTGCCCTGCACCTGCAAGGGGAACTTGTCCCCCTTGACCCCCATTTTTATTTAAGGTAACCTCTAAAAACCCTTCTTTTCTTTCTTTTTCTTATATACCCAAAGGGCACAGGCGAAAAAGAAAGAAAAGAAGCAAAAGAAAGAAAAAGAATTTTAATATAAAAT
>JAGBKP010000008.1 GCA_017635875.1 Selenomonadaceae bacterium
CAGGTTGGAATTTTTATCTCTTGCAACAGGGCATCCTCTGTGGATAATAAAAAGATGGGAAGAATTATTCGGTTACGACGAAACAAAAAAACTTGCTGAATTAAATAATAAAGAGCCTATTTTATCGGTTAGAACAAATACTTTAAAAACAACTAGAGAAGAAATTTTTAAGGAATTATCGAAGCAAAATATTGAATCAAAATTGTCTGAAATTGTACCAGAAGGAATTTTAATAAGTAAGCATAATTCTCTTGACAATATGGAAATAATTCAATCGGGAAAAGCGCAAGTTCAAGATGAAAGTTCGATGCTTGTGGCGCATATTTTATCGCCTGAAGAAAACGATTTTGTAATAGATTTATGCGCCGCGCCCGGTGGAAAAACCACTCATATAGCCGCGCTTATGAAAAACAAAGGAAAAATTTTAGCGACGGATATTTATTCGCATAAACTAACAAAAATAAACGAAAACGCAAAGCGGCTCGGAATAGATATAATCGAAACCAAAGAACTTGACGGGCGAGAAATCGGAAACGCTTACGAAAATAAAGCCGATAAAGTTTTGGTGGACGCGCCATGTTCGGGGCTTGGAGTGTTAAGAAGACGACCCGACGCAAGATTAAAAAAGACGGAAGAAGATATAAAAAAACTGCCGATACTTCAAAATGAACTGTTGGAAAGCGGAGCAAAAGCCGTTAAAAACGGCGGCGTTTTAGTATATAGCACTTGCACTATTGAGCCAAGAGAAAATGAAGAAGTTGTAATAAAATTTTTAGATAAACATAGCGAGTTTTATCTCGATAATACGGGAGATTGTTTGCCGTTAAAAAAGCGCGATGAAAAAATGATTCAGCTTTTACCGACAAGGGATAATACCGACGGATTTTTTATCGCAAGAATGATTAAGAAGGGATAATTTGACAAATATTTTCGGGTATAATATTGACGAGTTAAACGCAATATTTAAGGAATTAAATATTCCGTCTTACAGAAGCAAACAAATTTCCGACTGGATATATAAAAAAGAAAAATTTTCCTTTTATGAAATGACAAATTTATCTAAAAATTTACAGGAAAATCTCGCCGAAAAATTTAAAATTATTACCCCGATTTTACTAAAAAGACTTAATTCAAAAGATAATCTAACATCTAAATTTTTATTGGAATTAGAGGATAAAATCGCTGTTGAGACCGTGCTTATGCGTAAAAATTACGGCAACAGCGTATGCGTATCGACTCAAGCGGGTTGCGCTATGGGTTGCGCTTTTTGTGCCTCTACCCTCAATGGCGTAACAAGAAATTTAACAGCAAAGGAAATGCTTGGCGAAGTTTATTTTATAAACAACGAGCTGAAAAAAGAAAATAAAAATGTTACGAATATAGTGCTTATGGGCTCCGGCGAGCCGCTTATGAATTATGACGAGGTTATAAGATTTTTACGCCTTTGTCACGATGAAAATATTTTGGGATTAAGTTACAGAAATATAACGCTTTCAACTTCCGGGATTGTTCCGAATATCTATAGACTTGCAGAGGAAAATTTGCCTGTTACGCTTTCAATTTCACTGCACGCGCCAAACGATAAAATACGCGATAGGCTTATGCCAATAAACAAGAAATATCCTATAAAAGAATTGATTAAAGCGGGTAAATTTTACGGAGATAAAACAAAGCGACGGGTTACTTACGAATATATTTTGATAGATAATTTAAACGACGGAAAAAAAGAGGCGAAAGAACTTGCAAGTCTACTAAAAAACCAACTTTCTCATATAAATATTATACCGATAAATTCGGTTGAAGAACGAGAATTTTTTAGACCATCAAAAGAAAAAGTACAAAAATTTTTAGAATATTTAACAGAAGAAAATATTTCCGCTACAGTAAGAAAAGAAATGGGCGCAGATGTGAACGCGGCTTGCGGTCAACTTAGGAACCGCTATTTAAGAAAAGGTGAGAAAAAATGAGTTTCTTAAAAATGGAATCATTTTTTAAAAATAATGTTGAAAATCTTATAAATAAATATGTTCATCCGGAATTAGAACCTAAAAAATTATTTCAGACTCTTGAAAAAGAAATTATTGCAAATTCAAAAAAAATTGCCGATGAAGTTATTTCGCCAAATGATTTTACAATTTTTTTGGAAGAAAAAAACTATGGCAGGCTTTCCTCCAAACGAATAATAGACGCGCTCTTTGAAGTTGCGGAGAGAAAAATAATAAAAGACGATTTATTTATGGACGGAGAATTAAAAATAAGAATACAAAAAGATATGAGCATAAAAGAGGGCGAAATAAAAATCCAATCTCTATTTTTGGAAGAACACACAAACAACAATCCGATCGATTCTCATACGCTGGTACTTGAACGGAAAAAATTCGACGCGCCTTTAAATTTACCCACTTCACATTCCATAGCAAATCTAACGGTTATTGACGGCGTTGACAAAGGTTTAAGTTTAGAACTAACCGAAAAAAATATTTATATAGGAAGACGAGAAAAAAGCGATTTGTTTTTAAACGATGATAAAATTTCAAGACTTCACGCTTATATTTCATACGAACGCCATCGGCACATCTTTGTCGACGCAGACAGTCTGAACGGCTCATATATCGATGATGAAAGAATACAAAGAACGTATCTTTTAAACGGAGATAAAATACGCATAGGCGAAACAGTTTTATTATATGAGGTGATTTAAAATTATAGCGTTTTTAATAAAAATTTTAAGCGTCATCCTGGAATATGGTATGCTCTTTTGTTTGTTGTTATTCATTATTAAAAGTATGAATTATTTGTTTGCGGATTTAAGAAAAAAATCTCGAGAAATGAAAAACAGAAATTTTAACAAAAATTATAAAATATCGCAAAATTTGGATCAAATTTAATATTTGAGAGGTGAAAAAGCGTGCGGATTTTTAAAGGTACAAACATAGGATCTGTCAGAAAAAATAATGAGGACGCTCTATTTGCTACGCAAAATCTTTTTTTAGTGGCGGACGGTATGGGCGGATGCGTTGCCGGAGAAATCGCAAGTTCGCTTCTTGTCGAAACTGTAAAAAATTATTTAAACAACAAAAAACATATTGACGAATTAATTTTAAAAGATTCGATAATTTCAGCCAACGCAGCCATATTAAATAAAGTTAAAAAAAATCCCGAATATCACGGTATGGGCACAACCGCAACTATGGTTTATGTGGACGGAAATATTGCATATTACGCTCATATAGGCGACAGCAGACTCTATCTCTTTAGAGACAACGCGCTTAAACAAGTTACCGAAGATCATTCTTATGTTGCCGCCTTGATAAAAAAAGGGGAAATAACGGAAGAAGAGGCCCTTTTACATCCGAAAAAAAATTTTATTTTGCGCGCAGTTGGAGTTGAGCAAAATATCGAGGTGGATACAGGGAAAATTTCTCTTTTAGTCGGCGACAAACTCTTTTTGACCACTGACGGACTTACAAATTGTATAGGGAAAGAAAAATTAGAAGAAATTTTATCAAATGATGATATAAATCCTGTGGATACTATGATAAAATATGCGTTGGATTCTGTTGCAAAAGACAATATAACAGCGATAGTGACGATTTATGATTGATAGAAATATTTTTAAAATTATGCTTATTTCCGTCATTATGCTTTTTTGCGGATTTGTATTGATTTTTTTTAATCAATATCATAATGCGGGAGAAATAAAAGTTTCTGATTTTTCATACGTCCCTTGGCTTTTAGCTGAAATTTTCCTTGCTTTTTTAATAGAATTCATACTTTTAAAAATCAAAAGAAATATAAATTTGTGGCTCTTTCCTTGCGCTTTTTTTCTTGCGAATTTTGGTTTGTTGTCTGTGGGAAGAATTGAGTATGCTTTAATTATTCCTCAAATTCGCTGGATTATTTTGGGAATGGTTGCTTTTTTTGTTACGTTTCACTTTGAAATATTGATAAAAAAAATACTGAATTATAAATATATTTGTGGGATTTTATATGTATCATTACTGTCAGTTGCGATTTTTCTCGGCAGCGATGTAAACGGAATTTCAAATTGTATTACAATTGGAAGTATTAGATTTCAACCCTTGGAATTTGCAAAGATTATATTTGTTTTTTTCTTGGCATCATATTTGGGGAATTATAAAAATATATCGGAAATAAATGATTATAATAATTCAATTATTCATCAATACGACAAACAAATGTTTTATTTGATTGCCTTTATGCTTGCAATTATCTTTTTATTGTTTTTCAAAGCAAATGATTTTGGAAATGCGCTTATCTTTTTAATCATAACTCTTATTATAATGTATATAAAAACAGCAAATAAATTTTTTATCATTCTTTCTGTAATTCTTTTTTTTACAATATTATTTCTATGCTATTATATGTTGCCGGAAGCTAAAACTTTTTTTGACGCTTGGATAAATCCTTGGACGCTTTCCAGTGAATCTTCGAAGAAAATTGTTCAATCTTTTTTTGCATTAGGAGCAGGTGGAGTTTGGGGCGCAGGTTTTACCGTGGGGCATCCGGATTTTATCCTTGACGCATATAATTATTTTATTTTTTCCGTCATTGCGGAAGAATTTGGTTTAATAGGTTCGGTTTCGCTTATAATAATAAATGTTTTGCTTTTCTGTCAAAGCGTTTGCGTCGCGCTTAAATTAAAAAATAACGCGGAAATTTTGCTTGCATTTGGCATCGGCGCGTTGTTTTTTCTTCAAGTTATAGTAACGCTTTTTAGTGTTACAAATGTTTTGCCTGTTACAAAAACTTTTCTTCCGTTTATCGGTTACGGCGGGAGCGCGACAATTTCCGATTTTATTATGCTTGGTATTATTGTTTCCCTTTCCCGAAAGGAAAATTTCAATGACTGATATTAAGCAAAAAATTTTAAAAACCACAAAATTTTTAATAATTTTATCTTTGATTTTTATAATTTATTTACTTTATTTACAGGTGGTAAAAGCCGAAGATTTTTCGCGGAATTCCATAAATTTAAGAAACACAATATTTAAAAACAACAATATTCGCGGAACAATTTTTGACTGTGAAAATCGCCCGCTTGCAAAAAATAATGATGAGAACATAAGAATTTACCCTATGGGAGAATCTGCGGCGCATATTGTGGGGTATGCCAACCCGAATATCGGAAACAGCGGCATAGAAAACTACTTTAACAACGAGCTTTTGGGAAGTACGGAAGATTTTAAAAATATGGGCTATATCGCTCAAATTTTTAACTGCAAAAAAGGCAACAATCTCATTCTTACGCTAGATTCTGACGTAATGCAGACCGCATACTACGCTCTTGAAGGAAAGCCCGGCGCAGTCGTTGTTATTGACGCAAAAACGGGCGGCGTAATTGCTATGGTTTCCTCTCCGTCGTTTAATCCAAACGTCATTCAATCCGAATGGCAAGTTTTAAACGAAAATCCGGAAAGCCCGCTTATGAATAGAGCCGCAAACGGATTATATCCTCCGGGCTCAATAATAAAGCCGATGATGGCAGATATTGCGCTCTCTAACGCAATAACCGACGAACACGAAATTTTCGAGTGCGGCGGCGAAATTGACGTCGGCAAAGGTTACACCATAAAAGAGGCGCATAACGACACGCACGGACATTTGCATTTAAAAGAAGCCTTGGTCAAATCCTGCAACATTACCTTTGGCACGCTTGCTATGCGCCTTGGCGCGGAAAAACTTGAGAGCGGCTTTGAACGTTACGGGTTTTACGAGCCTATCAGAGGAGAAATTTTTGAAACCGCGTCGCTCATTCCAAATTTTAAATCTCTTGATAAGGGCGATATGGCTCAAATCGGCATAGGTCAAAGTTCTCTTTTGGTTACGCCGCTGAGAATGGCTCTAATAGCTTCTGCAATAGCAAACGATGGAGTTTTGGCAGAGCCGTATGTTCTGGAAAAAATCATATCGCCTTCAGGATATGTTTTAAAAGAACATAAAAAGAAGGAATTATTAAGGATTATGTCGAAAGAAAGAGCGGAACTTTTATCCGATTGGATGGAAGAAGTTGTTATAAGCGGTACGGGAAAAGCGGCAAAAGTCAGCGGTATAAAGATTGCCGGAAAGACCGGAACAGCTGAAAATGCAAAGGATAAGGAACATTCGTGGTTCATGGGTTTCGCAGAAATCGGCGAAAGAAAAGTCGCGTTCTCCGTTTTGGTTGAAAACGGAGGAAGCGGCGCGGATGTCGCGGCTCCGATTGCAAAAAAAATAATTTTAAATATGGAAAAATAAGTGAGGGAGAATATGACGGCTCAAATTTTAAAGAATCGTTATGTTTTACAGGAAAAAATCGCAAACGGCGGTATGGCGGAGGTATATCTTGCCGAAGATAAACTTCTTCACAGAAATGTTGCCGTAAAAATTCTCCACGAAGAATATCGAAAAGACGCGGAATTTGTAGGCAAATTTCATAAAGAAGCGGAAGCGGCGGCAAAGCTCTCGCATCCAAACATCGTAAACATTTACGACGTAGGCGAAGAAAACGGCGCGCATTTTATCGTTATGGAATATGTTCCGGGCGATACTTTAAAAACGCTTATCAAAGAAAAGAAGAAAATCCCCCTCGCCGATGCCGTGCGCATAGCCGGTGAAATCGCCGAAGCCTTATCTGCGGCTCATTCTCAGGGAATTGTCCACTGCGATATAAAGCCGCAAAATATTTTGATGATGGCGGACGGTCACGCAAAAATTGCAGACTTTGGCATAGCGCGAGCCGTCACGGAATCGACAATGACGTATAGCGGAAATATCGTAGGCTCTGTGCACTATTTTTCGCCGGAACAAGCCAAAGGCACTTATATTACTCCAAAATCTGACGTATATTCACTTGGCATCTTGCTTTATGAGATGATAACGGGGAATCTTCCGTTTACCGGGGATACGCCCGTTGCGATAGCGATGAAACATTTGCACGACGCGCCTTTGCCGCTTAGGAGTTTTGACGATACGGTGCCGCCCGTTGTGGAAGCTATCGTTATGCGAGCGATAGAAAAAGACCCCAATATGCGCCCCACAAGCGCGGATCTTGCCCGCGAACTTAGAGATGTTGAGCATCTTTTGCGCGGAAATACCGCGGCAGATTTAGACGCGACGCAATTCTTAGGCAATCTTAAAGAAGCGGAAGTTGTTTATTCCGGACAGGATTCAAAAACAAAATCCGACAAATTGGGCTCCTTTTTTAAATCAAAAGTTTTCATCGCCGGCCTGATAATTATTTTAGCGCTTGGTTTTTTGATAGGCGCGGTTATTTCCGTCGGCAAATTTGGAGGCGGCGAAGAAGTAAGCGTACCAAACGTTGTAGGCAAACAGATGAATCTTGCAAGACAAGTGCTTGAAGACGCGCATCTTCGCGTAAACGTTGCGGAAACTTACGACGCGAGCGTTCCCGCGGGCGAAGTGGTTTCGCAGTCTCCGGAGGCCGGCGCAAAAGTAAAAAGCGACAGATTCGTAAGCATTTATGTAAGCAAAGGCGGAGAAGCAACCGAAATGCCCGATTTAAAAGGACTTAGCAGAACCACTGCGGAAAGTCGTTTAAAGAAAATGGGATTAACGGTGGGTTCCGTCTATGAAAAAGCTTCAAGCGCGGAAGCGGGTACAGTTTTATCCACCGATCCTCCGGCACTTACCAAATTGAAAAAGGGCGAAATTGTTGATTTAATCGTTTCAAAGGGCGAACAGAAAAAAACGGTAAAAGTGCCAAACGTAACCGGCGCCTCTCTTGACATCGCGACTGAAAGCATTGAATCGCTCGGGTTAAAAGTCGGACGCGTCACGAGCGAAAAGAGCAAACAATTAGCCGGGACAATAATAGCGCAAACGCCTTCCAGCGGAGAAGTGGAAGAGGGAACGGCAATAAACTTAACCATAGCCAAAAGCGAAACCACCACAAATGCAAACGAAGGCGCGCAAAAAAATCAAACAAACGATAATGTCGAAAAGAGAGAAACTTCTCCTCCCCCACCCAACAAAGGCGGAGATGCGGGAAAAAATCAATGATATATTTTAACGACGGAGGAACAAAGATGCCTGAAGAAAAAAATAAAAAACCGTCGGTGTGGAGCAAATATACCGACGAAGACAAAAAAAATCTTGACGAATTGGCTAAAGGCTATATAGACTTTATTTCAAACTGCAAAACAGAACGCGAAAGCGTGAAAGAAGCGATTAAATCCGCAAAAGAAAAGGGTTATCGCGATTTAAACGAAATTATAGAAAGCGGCGAAAAGTTAAAAGCCGGCGATTTGGTTTACGCCAACAATATGAATAAGGCTCTCGCCCTTTTTGCCATCGGCGAAACTCCGCTTGAAAAGGGTATGACTATTCTGGGCGCGCATATAGATACTTGTCGCCTTGACGTAAAGCAAAATCCTCTTTACGAAGACGGCGGACTTGCGCTTCTTGACACGCATTATTACGGCGGCATAAAAAAATATCAATGGGTGGCTATACCGCTTGCTATGCACGGAATAGTGGTAAAAAAAGACGGCTCTAAAGTTGAAATCGTGATTGGCGAAGACGAAAACGATCCCGTATTTTGCGTAACGGATTTACTTATTCACCTTGCAAGCGAGCAGATGGATAAAAAAGGCGCAAAAGTGGTTGAAGGCGAAAATCTCGATATTTTGGTCGGAAATTATCCATTGAAGAAAGACGAAAAAGAATCCGTCAAAGATGGCATTTTGGCTCTTATCAAAGATAAATACGATATGGAAGAAGACGACTTCTTATCCGCCGAACTTTCCCTTGTGCCTTCCGGCAGAGCAAGAGAACTCGGACTTGACAGAAGTATGATTTTAGGTTACGGTCAAGACGACAGGGTTTGCTCGTATACTTCGCTTGTAGCAATGCTTGAAGTCGGCGCGGGAAAAAAGACAGCCTGCTGTTTGCTCGTTGATAAAGAAGAAATCGGAAGCGTCGGCGCGACGGGTATGCACTCGAAATTCTTTGAAAACACCGTCGCGGAAATTTTAAACCTTACCGGCGAATACAACGAGCTCAAACTTCGCAGGACTCTTGCCAATTCAAAGATGCTCTCCTCCGACGTATCGTCCGCTTACGACCCGCTTTATGCATCCGCTTTCGACAAAAAGAACGTGGCGTATTTAGGGCGCGGTATGGTGTTTAATAAATTTACAGGCTCAAGGGGAAAATCAGGCGCAAACGACGCTAATGCGGAATATTTGGGCGAACTTCGCGCAATGCTTGATAAACATAATGTAAATTATCAACTTTCCGAACTTGGCAAAGTGGATTTAGGCGGCGGCGGCACAATCGCGTATATTATGAGCAAATACGGTATGCAAGTAATAGACAGCGGAGTACCCGTTCTTTCAATGCACGCGCCTTGGGAAGCCACAAGCAAAATTGATTTGTACGAAACGAAGAAGGGTTATGTTGCATTTTTGAAAGAGGCGTAATATGGAAGATTTTTTATATACACTGCCGGCAAACACCGATAAAGAAGAAATAAAAAGGCTTCTTTTAGCGCATCCTGAGATAAAATTCGTTTCCCTAATGGGAGTAGATATGGCGGGAAACGATACTGACGAAAAAATCCCTATTCATATTTTTTTGAAAAATATGGAGGATTTTTATTCCGGCGCAGCCGTGCAGACAGACGGCTCTTCCGTGTCGCTTACGGGTATAGTTACCATAAACAACGCTAAAGTGGATATGCCGATAGACCCGTCCGTAAATTGGTTTGTCGATTACAATATGGAAAATTACGACGAAGAAACGGGCAGACCCATAGGCACGCTCCGCATACCTTCTTTTTTGGTGCATAACGGAAAAAGAGTGGACTCCCGTTCTGTGCTTACCGATACGCTTTCCTTTGTCAAAAACGAGCTTTTAAAACTGTTTAAGGAAAATCCAAAAATTTCCGGTTTAGAGTCGATAAACGGCGAAGATATTGCGGATATTGAATTTACTTCCGCAACGGAGCTTGAATTTTGGGTAAAAACTCCACTTGAAGAAGCGAACATAGAAGAGATGAGCGCGTCGCAGGTTATGCAAGAGCAATATTGGGAGCGCACTCACGGCGCAGTTCGCACCGCACTTGAAAACTGCATATTGGAACTGGATAAATACGGTTTTAATATTGAAATGGGACATAAGGAAGTCGGCGGCTTAAAGGCTCAGATAGACGAAAGCGGCCGTATGACCCACGTATGCGAACAGATTGAAATCGATTGGAAATATTCAAACGCGATACAAGCGGCGGACAATGAAATTTTTGTAAGAACTATTGTAAGAGAAGTTTTTAGGGGCATAGGGCTTGAAGTCAGCTTTAAAGCAAAACCGATGATAGGGCTTGCGGGCAACGGCGAACATACTCATATCGGTATGGCGGCGGTGACAAAAGACGGCAAACGTCACAACCTTTTTTCGGCGGACGAGCCTACGAAAGATTTTATGAGCGCCATAGGTTACGGCGCGATGATGGGACTTCTTAAAAATTACGAGGTTATAAATCCCTTCGTATCCGCGACAAACGACGCTTTTAACCGCTTAAAACCGGGTTTTGAAGCGCCCGTCTGCATTGTTACTTCTCTTGGTCATACGCCTGAAATTCCAAGCCGCAACCGCACGATTTTAACGGGACTTATAAGGGACATTAACAATCCATACGCGACGCGTTTTGAGCTTCGCGCTTGCAATCCCTATTCAAACACGTATTTAGTGCTTGCCGCAATTTATTCCGCAGCGCTTAACGGCATTGAAACCGCCGTAAAGCATACCACAACGGAGCTTTTAAACGAGCTTTCAAAAAAATCGGGCGAAATCGGATTTTATCTTGAACAAGATCGCGCGTACAGAAGCGAAGAAGACGTATTCGAGGATTATACCGCCGAAGAACGCGATAAACTTTTCGGCAAACCTCCCGCGACCGTTTGGGAGAACATAGAAAATTTCAAAAAAAATCCCGAAAAGAAAAACGCCCTCACTGCGGGAGGAGCGTTAAACGACGTTATAATAAGCGCATTTTCAAGCGGCGCTCTTCTGCGTTGGAAGACGGAGCTTATTTCAAGAATTATCCCCGAAAACAGAAGCATAGTAAGAAAATGCAAAGCAATATCTTCAGACATTACAACCGACCAAGATGCGTATATGTGGAATAAAATCAGCGGTCTTCGCGCATATCTCGCAAAGGACGGCATCGACGATAAAAGTCTGTTTACGAGACTGCGTCTTAATCTGCAAGAGGGAAATTATAAAGAAGCCTCAAATCTTCAAATTGAAATGTATGAGAAAATGGAAGAACTAAAAGGGCTTTATGATATGTATGTTAAGAATATGATATAAGTTAATGCATAAAAAAACACCGCCGTTTTCACCGAGGCGGTGTTTTTTTGCGGTGTTTTTTTGCGCTGTTTTATTTTTTATTTTTTCATAGAGCCTGTCGCGAGGAATCTTTCGTGGAAGGAGAGAGCCTCTTCAAGGATATGAGGAGTGTGCGCGTGACCCGTCTTTTCGAGAGCGCGGTTGTAGTAATCGAGCAATATGGGCTTGTAATCGGGGTGAGCGCAGTTGTTGATAATTTCAAGAGCGCGCTGACGCGGAGCCTTGTTGCGAAGGTCTGCTATGCCCTGCTCGGTGATGATGACGTCAACGTCGTGTTCGGTGTGGTCGATATGGCTGCACATCGGAACAACGGAAGAGATTTTGCCGTCCTTTGCGACGGAAGGAGTGTAGAAAATGGTGAGGTACGCGTTTCTTGCAAAGTCGCAGGAGCCGCCGATACCGTTCATCATCTTTGTGCCGGTGATGTGGGTGGAGTTTACGTGACCGTAAATATCGACTTCGATAGCGGTATTCATAGCGATAACGCCTAAACGGTGCACGACTTCGGGGCTGTTAGAAACTTCCTGCGGACGGAGGAGCAAATATTTTTTGTACTTCTGCACATCTTTGTAGAAGCGTTCCATACCCGCAGGGGACGGGCTGAACGCCGTGCCGGACGCGATTTTGAGTTTGCCCGCGTCGATTAAGTCGAGCATAGCGTCCTGTATAACTTCGGTGTAAACCGTTAAATCCGTGAGGTCGGATTCTACAAAACCAGCCAAAACAGCGTTTGCAACGTTGCCCACGCCGGACTGGAGCGGCAATAAGTTTTTCGGCATACGACCCGCTTTAATTTCTTCATTTAAGAAATGGAGGGTAAATTCCGCCATCTTATGAGAATTTGCGTCGATAGGCGCAAGGTCACGGGTATGGTCTTTTATGTCGCAGGGGACGATGTATTTAATTTTGTCAACACCGCAAGGAATATGCGGAGTTCCCACTCTGTCGTCCGCTTTTACAACGGGGATAGGCTGACGATTGGGAGGATCGAGCGGCACATATACGTCGTGCATACCGTCCAAGTCCATAGGCTGAGTTGTGTTGATTTCAACGATAACAACATCTGCGGACTGCACATAAGACGCGGTATTTCCAAGCGAAGTGGTGGGGATTAAATCGCCTTCTTCGGTAATGCCCGCAGCCTCAACGAGCGCAACGTCGACTTTGCCGAGATATCCGCAACGTGAAAGTTGAGCGGACTCGGAAAGATGAATGTCCTGATAATCAACCGTGCCGTCGTTTATTTGTTTTCTTAAAAGCGCGTCCGTCTGATAGGGCAAGCGTCCTTTAATACCTTTTACCTGCGCCAAAACGTCGTCGCACTCCGGACCCGTCGATGCGCCCGTCCATATATTTACCGTAAACGGCTCTTTTTTCATACGCTCCGCCAAAGCGATAGGCACAGCTTTAGGATAGCCCGACGCGGTAAATCCGCTGCAGCCTACGTTCATTCCCGGCTTAAAGAAAGTAGCCGCTTCTTCCGCGCTAACGATTTTGCTTTGAAGAGATTTGTTCTTTACGCGATCCGTGATGTCAATCATCAAAAATCCTCCTTAAAGTTCTTGGGGTTTCACCCCAAACCCCAGCAGGGACTCTGTCCCTGCACCCTGCAAGGGGAACTCGTCCCCCTTGACCCCCATTTATATTATTTAATGGAAGTTTTAAACTATTTTTTTATAACAAACGATATTTTTCTGTAATTAACATCTTAATTACTTTATATTAAAGTTTTTTCTCTCTCTTTCTTTTCTTTGCTACTTTCTTTTCTTTCTCTCCTCTTTTTTTCAAAAAAGAGAGAGAAAGAAAAGAAAGTAGAACTATATCGCTTGCACTAAAAGAGAGGCGGGAGCTTTCTCCCGCCCCCTTTTTTACCTAATGACAAAGTGTGGCTTTGTTGTTTCTATTAAAGTTTCGGGCCTGCGTTCTTTAACGCTTTGCCTTCCGCGGTGCCTTCGTATTTCTCGAAGTTTTTGATAAATCTGCCCGCCAAATCCTTCGCCTTTTTATCCCATTCGGAAGCGTCCTTATAGGTGTCGCGAGGATCCAAGATGCCGGTGTCAACGCCCTCTAATTCGGTGGGAACTTCAAAATCGAAGTACGGAATTTTCTTGGTGGGAGCGTTTTTAATCGCGCCGCCCAAAATCGCGTCGATAATGCCGCGGGTGTCCTTAATGGAAATGCGCTTGCCCGTGCCGTTCCAGCCGGTATTTACGAGATACGCCTTTGCGCCGTTCTTCTCCATCTTCTTAACAAGCTCTTCGCCGTATTTGGTGGGAGGAAGCTCTAAGAAAGCCTGACCGAAGCAAGCGGAGAATGTCGGAGTAGGCTCTGTGATGCCGCGCTCCGTGCCCGCGAGTTTTGCGGTGAAGCCGGAGAGGAAATAGTATTTCGTCTGTTCCGGAGTAAGAATGGATACGGGAGGAAGCACGCCGAAAGCGTCCGCCGAAAGGAAGATGACGTTTTTCGCGGGAGGAGCGGCGGATTTGCCGTTCTTCTTCTTGACGATATTCGTGATATGGTCGATGGGATAGGAAACGCGGGTATTTTCGGTTACGCTCTTATCCGCAAAGTCGATTTTGCCGTTTGCGTCAACGGTTACGTTTTCAAGAAGCGCGTTTCTCTTTATAGCGTTATAGATATCCGGTTCGGATTCCTTGTCAAGATTGATGACTTTCGCGTAGCAACCGCCTTCAAAGTTGAACACGCCTTCGTCGTCCCAGCCGTGTTCGTCATCGCCGATTAAAAGGCGTTTCGGGTCGGTGGAAAGGGTGGTTTTGCCCGTGCCGGAAAGACCGAAGAAAATAGCGGTGTTTTCGCCGTTCATATCGGTGTTTGCGGAGCAGTGCATAGACGCGATGCCCTTTAAGGGGAGGTAATAGTTCATCATAGAGAACATACCTTTTTTCATCTCGCCGCCGTACCAAGTGTTGATGATGACCTGCTCGCGGCTCGTAAGGTTAAACACAACGGCGGTTTCGGAATTAAGTCCGAGTTCCTTGTAGTTTTCAACCTTAGCTTTGGAAGCGTTATAAACCACAAAGTTCGGCTCGAAGTTCTCAAGTTCTTCTTTAGTGGGCTGAATGAACATATTGGTAACAAAATGCGCCTGCCAAGCGACTTCCATAATGAAGCGCACAGCCATGCGGGTGTCTTTGTTCGCGCCGCAAAATGCGTCCACGACATAAAGCTTCTTGTTGGAAAGCTCTTTTTTTGCGATTTCTTTAACAGCCGCCCAAGCCTCTTCGCTTGCCGCGTGGTTGTCGTTCTTGTAGCCTTCGGTCGTCCACCAAACGGTGTTTTCGGAGGTTTTATCTTTAACGATGAATTTATCTTTAGGGGAACGGCCGGTGTAAACGCCAGTCATAACGTTTACCGCGCCGAGTTCCGTCACTTTGCCAACATCAAAACCGGTTAAGCCCTCTTTTGTTTCCTCTTTAAAGAGTTCCTCGTAGGAAGGGTTGTGCACAATTTCGGTTGCGCCGGTGATACCGTACTTAGACAAGTCGATTTTTGCCATACTTTCTACCTCGCTTTTATAGAAAATCGAATAAAATCTCATACGTCTCTTATTTTCTGCATATAAGTGAAAATTCCTCCTATTAAGCAAAAATTTTTTTGCGGGATTTTTATGAAAATTTTCAAGAAAATGCGGCAACGCTATAAAAAAGAAAAATTAGAAGCGGTTAAAGCACGGGTTTTGAACTTTTGCTTTTTGCAGCCTTATATTTGTAAAAATCCTCTAGTGAAAGCATCTTATAAGTGTATCCTTTGCCGGATTGCATAGTCGGCATAACCACCATTGTCGGGTTACTCTTAAGCCCTCTGCTATCTGCGCCGTTATAACCGTTAACTCCGCTAATGTGAATACTGTCGTATTCAACCCAAACTTTTACCATAGAACCTATATTATATCCATTTTTACCTATATCATATAATTTACCTATACCGTTATTGGTTTTACCTAAAATAAAAAATTCCTGTATGTACTGTCCCGTACCCACAAGACTGTAACATAATAAATCCGCTTTACCCGAGCGAAGATAAATTTTTCTTATTAAAACCCCCGCATCTCTGGCAAATGTATAATTATATACCGACTTACCTTCTTTATTGTAAAAAGTAATCACCTTTCTGTATTCTTTATCCTTAGATATAACAAGTTTTAACTGTTCCTCACCTTTATCCGGCGTATAAAAATACGCGCCCTCATTATATGTATTTAACGGTGGCTCTGCAATAGTGTCGTAATCTATGATTTTGCTGCCGTGTAAATTTGCAGTATCGGAGAATTTTGTGTAAACACTAGACCATTCGGGGTACTGATAATATCTAAAACGCA
>JAGBKP010000104.1 GCA_017635875.1 Selenomonadaceae bacterium
TATATAGACGAAAGCCGCGTGTTGTCGCTCCCCGTTGTGCAGGTCGGAGAGGATAAATTCGTGGATCTTAGCAGAGATAAGAGCGTAAAAGTTGAAAACATTTTAATGGCAGACGAAGTGAATTGATGTAAAAGCCCCGCGCAAAGCGGGGCTTTTTTGGAGGTAGTTTATGAATATAACAGAATTAAAGGAAAAAATCGGAGAAAAGCCAAAGACGCGCCCCGTGCCAAATATGAACGACGTACCGAACGGGCATCCGGCAAAGACTATGGCTACGGAAAACGACGCGCTTCTAAAATTGGTCGAAAATATCGAAAAAAATTTACAAAGCAATTGGAACGAAATCGTAAAAGAGTTTAATAAACTTTTAGGTATAGAGCGTCACTACGGCAAAAAGGAAAAACTCTTTATGGCGGTTCTCTATCATCGGGGAGTTACGGGCCCTTCCGGAGGTATGTGGGACGCGGACGATGAGATTAAAAACGAAATCCGCGCTATTGCAAAAGAATTGAAGGATAGTGAGGACGAAAATTTAAGAAATCGCATAAAAAACGTTTTAAAACGCGTAAAACTTATGGTACGAGCGGAAACGGAAAGTTTTTTGCCCACGTCTTTCAGATTTTTCACCGATACGGATTGGCTTGAAATTTATCGTGATTCCTTTGAAATAGGCGCGGCGTTTACGGAAAATATCGCGCTTTGGGAAGAAGGGGAAAAATTCAGAAACGCTCCAAAAAAAACGGAGAGTTTGGAAAATAATAAACTTACTTTTCAAACGGGGGAACTTACGCTTAAAGAATTAAAGGCGATTATGAAATTTTTGCCCGTCGATATTACCTTTATAGACAAGGACGAAACGCTTAAATTTTTCTTTAACGAGCGTCATACCTTCGATAGACCGGAACTTATAATAGGAAAATCCGTCTACGGTTGTCATCCCTCGAAAATTTTTGCGGCTGTCGAAAAGATGATGGAGGATTTCAAGAGCAAAAAAAGAAGATGCGTAAAACAAATACAAATGATAGCGTCTCGCCCAACAGCCGTCGATTATATAGCCGTCTACGACGAAGAGGACGAATACATCGGAACGGTTGAAATAGTGGAGGATTGCTCTAGGGCTTTTGAATATTTTAAGCTGAAGGAAAAAAAGAAGGTTAAAAAAGAAAAAATAAATCCTTGCAATATATAAATGATTTTGTTATAATGTTTACTGTTCTAAAGGCGCCTTCGTCAAGCGGTTAAGACACCGCCCTCTCACGGCGGGTTCATGGGTTCGAATCCCATAGGCGTCACCAGAAAATTCAGCTCGAGACTGTTCTCGAGCTTTTTTTATTCCGCCTATAGCGGCAAGGCGCAAGTTTTCGGTGGGACAGTCCGCTAAAGGGCGGACACCCGAGTCGGGCGATTAGTTGTAGATGCGTGGCATAGCCTATATTTGACGGGGAAAAATCGGATTAAAACCGCGAAAAAAATAGCTTTATTAAATTGCCGTAAAATGATATAATAAGCGCAAAGGACGGCGTAACAATGATACATAGCGAACTTGCCATTGCAAAGGACAATGGCATTAAAAACGATTATCGAGTTAATTTTGAGCTTGTCAACAGCAAAGCATACCACGATAAATTTGTAGGGCTTACCGAGCATAAAGCACTTGATGAAGCGTTATATAAACAAGCTGCGAAAATGCTTGAACATAGAAGCGGCACTGAATATGAAGATATTGCTATGCTTGACGCCAGAACGGGAAAATTTATTGTCGGTAATGATAAAGCAAGTGGAGATATAAAATTTAAGTGTGGCTTAAGAGACGAACAAATTGAAAAATTAAACAGTAGCGGTAAAAATTTTGAAATTTTGCATAATCACCCGAGCAGTAGCATACCTTCTACCGATGATATAAAATGGTTGTTTAAAAGAGATAAAGCGATTGGGTCAACTATAATTTGTCATAATGGGAGTATTTATAGTCTGAGGAAAATTAAAGCCTTATCGAATCCAGATGAAGTTATAGATACTGTTTATAATAAGATTAAAGAAATATATCCTAGTTGGAGTAAAGAACAAGTAGAATATGTTACTGTCAAAGAGATTATAAATAGGCTTGAACATTCGGGTCATATAAAGTATATTTTTAAATAATAAAAAAGGGGGTAAATATAATGTCTGAACAAAATGTTAATTATCAAGAGAGAGAAAGTTTATTTATGTTGCTTGATGATTCTAATATGCCAAAAGGAGATATTAGTTACCCTGCTTTATCCACCCAAGAACAAAATTATTTGGATAATATCTTTGACACTTTGTTGGCGAAATATGGATTGTAAGAAGTCAAATAAAACGCACCTATCGCGGGTGCTTTTTTTTAATGCAAAAAATCAGAGGTGAACAAGATGCACAGATTTTTTTCAGATTTCAAAACGCAAAATATGAAAAAAAGATAAAAAAATTCTCCTTTTAAGTTGCAGTAAAAAAAATCTGTGATATACTAGGAAAAGATATATTTAAGGAGGCGAAATAGTTGAAGCAAAAAAGAGATTACAGCAAGATCAAAAAACTTTTCGCCGCCGTTATTGTTATAATTTCGGCTATTGTCGGCGTTTACATATCGGAAAAAAAAGAAAATTCGCCAATAACCGGGTCTGTCGACCGTAGCATTATGAATGTGATGATTTTGGGCGTGGATAAACGCGCGGACGATTTGGGCAGAAGCGACACGCTTATGATAGTTTCTTACGACGAAACGAGCGGCGAGGCGAAACTTCTTTCAATTCCCAGGGACACCAGAGTAAAACTGTCGACGGGCAATTACGAGAAAATAAATCACGCCTACGCTCACGGCGGGGTGGACGGCTCTAAAAAAGCCGTGGAAAATCTCCTCGATATAAAAATCGACCACTATGTTTTGTTAGACACAAAAGCGTTTCCAAAGATTATAGACGCTATGGGCGGTCTTCTCCTATACGTCGATAAGCGTATGTACTACGAAGACCCTTGGGACGACGACGGGCTTGTTATCGACCTGTATCCTGGCGAGCAGTATCTTGACGGCAACCGCGCCATTCAATACGTGCGTTTTCGCGACGACGAAGGGGATATAGGAAGGATAAAGCGTCAGCAAAAATTCGTCAAAGCCGTGTTAAACGAACTTATGAGCGCGGAAACTTTGCCAAA
>JAGBKP010000105.1 GCA_017635875.1 Selenomonadaceae bacterium
GTTCGTTTTATCGGGGGCAATGGGGACCGTGCCGACTTCTACCTTGTTTTCAATATACTTATCCATTATATCGTCAATGGTACAGTCTGCAAATTCACGGACACAACGCTTTAAGATACGCGCTAGAAATATTTTGCGTGACAGCAGGCTCTTTGCTACTGCGTCATAAGCGGCGATATTGTTTTTTAGGAACGTATCGTCTATGTGTTCATTTATAGGCATTGTGTCACCTCTGTTTTTGTTCTGTTGGGGGTATTATAGCATAAAACAGACAATTTTGTAAATGAAAAAGGCAACCGCTGTTTTTGTGATTGTCTTTTAGCAATAAAAAATTATTGTTATATGAATCAAAAAAATCTAGGTATGAAAGGTAAATTACACAAGTTTGAATTTTAGTCATAGCGCGACAATGTTTATAGGCAAAGGGATAAATATAGTTTCTTCTTAAAAAAGTTGCATAAGCTAACCGGCAAAACAAAAAAGCCTTCCGAAAATCTTCGGACGGCTTGAATTTTCTGGTGACCCACCACGGAATCGAACCGTGAACCTACTGATTAAGAGTCAGTTGCTCTGCCAGTTGAGCTAGTGAGTCGATAATGGCTGAGGTGGCGGGATTCGAACCTGCGGATGCGGGAGTCAAAGTCCCGTGCCTTAACCAACTTGGCGACACCTCAAAATAACATAAAGTATTATACTATATAGGTACTTACTTGTCAACGCTTTTATTTTGACAGAATTTTAAAACCTGCGTTTCCTTTTTAACGTCGGGCTATGGGATTCGGCAACCTTTCGGCGCATAAGGCGATTTGTTTACCGCTGCTTCCTTCCGGACCTGACGGGGTTCGCAAGACCTCATCGCGAAAGACCTAATCCTATAACCCGACCTTAAAAAGAACAAACAGATAAAATCTGTATTTAAACACAAAAAATGGCGGAGAGTGAGAGATTCGAACTCTCGGTACGTGATAGCGCACACACGATTTCCAGTCGTGCTCCTTCAACCACTCGGACAACTCTCCGTGACTAGGATACTATAGCATATTTTTATAATATATGTCAATACCTAATTTTTACGCTTTTACCGCCACGCCAAACCCCGCCACGCCAAATTTTAAAAAAAAGTGGAAAAAATTTTTTGAATGTTGTATAATAAGCGGGAAAAAATTTGAACACCTTATATATTGTGCTTTTGGGAGGAATGGTTTTGAAATCTCTCGGTATTATGAGATTAAGTCTTGCCGCTATGTTGTCGTTATACGGCGCGCCTTTTGCTTTTGCGGCGGACACAATGGATATAAATTTGCAAGAATCCGTACGGCTCGCTATGGAGAACAACCGCACGATAAAAGAGAGCGCGGCGGATTTATCGGCGGCGGAGTGGAATTTAAAGAGCGCAAGACGCGCCACAGGCGTTTCGCTCGCTTGGCAAGGCACGGCTAACCGAGTGGGCGGCAACCGCTACGAAAGCGTCGATTCTAATAAATCGTACACCAACAACCTTACCGCTTCGTATCCGCTCTACACGGGCGGCAAGAATGAAAACACCATAGACGCGAGAAGATACGCTACAAACGCGGCGGATTTGACGCTTGAGCGTACAAAACAAAATATACGCTATCAGACTATGCAACAGTATTACAGAGTGCTCCAAACGAGAAACGCTATAGACGTTGAAGAGGATTCCGTGCGTCGTTTAAAAGTTCACCTTGACAACGTAAACGCCCAGTATCGCGTAGGAACGGTAGCGAAAGCTGACGTTCTTCAGTCGCAGGTTAATCTTGCCAACGCGGAACAAAATCTGGTTTCCGCAGAAGCGGCGTATAACGTAGCGCAAGCCTCATTAAACAATTTAATGGGCGTACCTACCGCCACAAAACTAAATATTAAGGACGATTTACGCTACAATAAATATAATTTGACGGAAGAGGCGTGCAGGGAATACGCCCTTAAAAATCGTCCGGATTATCTTGCGGCGCTGTATTCGGTAAAACGCGCGGAAGCCACTATGGAGGTTGCAAAGGCAGGTTACCGTCCCACCGTTTCGGCGCAGGTTGTAAAGTATCTGCAAGGAACGAAAGCGTTTAAAGAAGACGCGGATAACTATTGGACAGCTGGCGTTTCGGCGAATTGGAACATATTCGACAACGGCGTAACCATAGCGAACGTTGAAAACGCCAAAGCCGCATTGACAAAGGCGAAAGAAACTTTGGCAAAATCCGAAGAGGATATAAGCCTTGAGGTCAGACAGTATTATTTAAACCTTTTGGCGGCGGAAAAAAATATTCATACTATGAAAGTCGCGGTTGAAGAGGCGGAAGAAAACTATAAAATCTATCAAGTTCGCTATAGCGCAGGCGTTGATACGAACTTGAACGTAATGACGGCGGAAGAAAAGTTAAATTCTGCAAGAATGAACTATTATACCGCTCTTTATAATTACAACACCTATAAAGCCGCGCTCGATACGGCGATGGGCGTGCCTGTTGACGTATCCGCGTACAAATACAGCGCTGAAGAGGATAAATCACATTCGTTGCAAAAAGCGAGGGTTGCCGGCGCGATTGATAAAGACGTCGTATTTGAAAGCCCCATAAAGGACGAGAACGGAAATACCGCGCCTGCGGTGCCTAAATAATTATAAAGAA
>JAGBKP010000106.1 GCA_017635875.1 Selenomonadaceae bacterium
AGCCGAACTCATATTTAAAGAGAAAGAAAACTTTAATATAATTATAAAAAAAAAAGAGCCGCAAAACGACTCTTTTTTATTTGCAATTATTTCATCTGCGCCGCAACTTCCGCCGCAAAGTCCTCTTGTTTCTTTTCGATGCCTTCTCCGAGCTGATAACGGGTAAAGCGTTTTACCGTCGCGCCTTTTAAAATATCCTTAATGGTTTTCGTGCCTTCCAAATCCTTGACGAAAATCTGCTCTACCAAGCAAACTTCCTTATAGAATTTATTGATGCGGCCCATAACCATTTTATCAACGATATTTTCGGGCTTGCCCTCTTCAAGAGCCTGTTTTCTCAAAACTTCCTTTTCGTGCTCAAGAGCGGACGCGTCTACGCCGTTTCTGTCAACAGCCATAGGGCTTGACGCCGCCACTTGCATAGCAACGTCCTTACCGAGAGCCGCGTCGCCTCCGGCAAGTTCCACGATAACGCCGATTTTGCCGCCCATATGAATGTAGCTTGCGACGATATCGGAAGTTTCGTAGCGTTCAAAGCGGCGAAGAGAAATCTTTTCTCCTATGGTCGCCGTCGCTTCCGTTATAATATCGGAAACTTTTTTGCCGCCAAGTTCGCTGTTCTCTAATGCTTCCAAATCTTTAGGATTAGTCTTTGCGATATGCTCCGCTATTTCTTTTTCAAGAGCGACAAACTGTTCGTTTTTCGCCGCGAAATCAGTTTCGCAGTTTATTTCAAGCAACACGCCGACTTTTTCGTCAGCCGAAACATAAGCGTAAACCGCGCCTTCCGCCGCTATGCGACCCGCTTTTTTCGCCGCTTTCGATATGCCTTTTTCGCGGAGCCAGTCTGCGGCTTTACCCATATCGCCGTCATTTTCCGTAAGAGCCTTTTTGCAATCCATCATGCCTGCGCCGGTTTTTTCGCGCAGTTCTTTAACCATTGCCGCTGTTATAGCTGCCATATTTGCCTCCTATATATTACGCTTCTTCTTTGTTTTCTTCTTCAACCGCCGTATCTTCGCCGCCTCTGCCCTCTATAATGGCGTCCGCCATACGAGCAGTCAAAAGGCGCACTGCGCGGATAGCGTCGTCGTTGCCGGGGATTACGTAGTCAATTTCGTCAGGGTCGCAGTTGGTGTCAACGATGCCGACGATAGGAATGTTAAGTTTGCGAGCTTCCGCTACGGCTATGCGTTCTTTTCTGGGGTCTACCACAAAGAGCGCGCCGGGGAGGCGTTTCATATCCTTAATGCCGCCTAAATATTTTTCAAGGCGTTCCATCTCGTGGCGAAGTCCCAAAACCTCTTTTTTGGTAAGCACGTCAAAAGTGCCGTCTTCTTCCATTCTCTCAAGTTCTTTTAAACGGAAAACGCGTTTTTGAATGGTGGAGAAGTTCGTCATCATACCGCCGAGCCAACGCTCGTTTACGTAGTACATACCCGCTCGGATCGCTTCTTCTTTAACCGCGTCTTGAGCTTGTTTTTTTGTGCCTACAAAGAGAATAGATTTACCTTCGGAGGCGACATCTCTTAAAAAGTCGTAAGCCTCGTCCACTTTTTTAACGGTTTTCTGCAAGTCGATAATGTAGATACCGTTTCTCTCCGTGAAGATGTAGCGCGCCATTTTAGGGTTCCAACGACGGGTCTGATGCCCAAAATGAACGCCAGCTTCCAAGAGTTGCTTCATAGAAATCATTGCCATAAAAATTTCCTCCTGTTCTTCTTCCGCGCCATAAATTTATAACAGGAAATTTAGCGCGTGACTGATTTGCCCATTATACCACAGTAAAAAGGGTTTGGCAATAGGCAAAAAAAGAAGTACAGCTCATACGGAACAGGTGAGGAAATAAACATTGAAATTCTCGCGTTTGTTATGATAAAATATGGTGGAATTATAGAAATTTGTGATATTGTAGTTGAATTTATGAAGAGAATATTTTAGTCAGTATTAAAATTAAAGCGAGGAGGTAAATATGATAAATAAAAAAGAGATGACCGAAGAAGAAATAAAACTTAATTATATTACCCCAGCTATCACAAGGACTTGGTCTAAATCTTCAATACGAATGGAATTTTCCATAACTTTGGGCAGAATTATTATTGACGGGAAAAAGACCAGACGAAGCGAAAAAGGCATCGCAGATTATATCCTTTTTCACAATGATTCCGGCGAATGGTTTCCCCTTGCTGTCGTTGAAGCTAAAGACAATAATCATTCCGTAATCGGCGGTATGGGACAGGCTATGAAATATGCAAAGGCTATAGATGCGCCTTTTGCTTTTTCTTCTAACGGTGATGCTTTCGCTATGTTTGATTTTTTGACAGGTAAAGAAACAGATGCTCCCAATTATATATCTATGGACAATTTTCCGTCTCCCGAAGAACTTTGGGAAAAATACAAAATAGAAAGCGGTATTACGGAAGCGGCGGAAAAAATGCTCTCCGTTCCCTATTATTACAGGGAAAATATGCACGAGCCGCGTTATTATCAATGGATTGCCGTTAATCGCGTTCTTGAAGCCGTAGCTAACGGAAAACGGCGCGCTCTTATTGTTCTTGCTACGGGTACCGGAAAAACTTTGGTGGCATTTCAAATTATTTGGCGACTTCTTGAGGCTAAAAAAGTAAAGAGGGTTTTGTTTTTAGCGGATAGGGATATATTGGTAAGTCAACCGATGCAAGGCGATTTTTCGCCTTTTGGAAATAAAATGACTCGCATTACAAATCGCATTATGGACACTACTCACGAAGTATATTTATCTTTGTATCATCAGATGAAAAACGGAGAAGAAAATTATTATACGGCTTACGATAAAGATTTTTTTGATCTTGTTATCGTTGACGAATGTCATCGCGGAAGCGCGGACGATAATAGCTCGTGGCGTGAAATTCTCGAATATTTTAAAAGCGCGATACAAATAGGAATGACTGCGACGCCAAAAGAAACAGACAATACCTCAAATATAGAATATTTTAGCGACGGGGAAGAAGAAAAACCGCTTTATACTTATTCTTTAAAACAAGGTATTGAAGACGGCTTTCTTGCTCCGTATAAAGTAATTCGCGTAAATCTTGATATAGATATTAACGGTTTTCGTCCGTATCCCGGAATGAAAGATATTTACGGTGAAGAATTGGAAGATAGGCTATATGAGCAAAAAGATTTCGATCGTGTTTTAGTAATTCCCGAAAGAACTCGCGCAGTTGCAAAGCGTATATCGGATTTTTTGAAAGAAACCGATCGCTTTGCTAAAACGATTATTTTTTGTGAAGATATTTCCCATGCGGAGCGTATGAAAACCGCTATTATAAACGAAAATTCGGATCTTGTCGTAGAATATCCTTATGTTGCGCAAATAACGGCTCGTTCCCCCGAACTTGAACTATTGGACGATTTTACAGATCCTCACGAGAAAATTCCGGTTATTGCGATAACAAGCCGTCTTATGAGTACGGGAGTTAATACTCAGACTTGCAAAGTAGTGGCTCTTGATAGAACTGTAAATTCAATGACGGAATTTAAACAAATTATCGGACGCGGCACTCGTGTTCGCGAAGATTGTGACAAGATGTATTTTACAATTATGGATTTTCGCAAAAACTATATAAAATTTGCAGATCCTGCTTTTGACGGAGAACCTGTAAAAATAAAAGATATAAGCGAAAGCGATGATTTTAACGAGGGCGATGAAGAGACTGAACATACTGACGGAGACGATTTTCCGTACGATACCGGAGATAAAGACTATAAAGATGACGGAGAAGAAAAATACCCTCTAGCCAAGCCTAAAAAATACATAATAAGAGGCGTTTCTGTCCGCGTTATAAACGAGGTTGTAGAGTATCTTGACGCAAACGGAAATCTTATAACCCAGTCAATTATAGAATATTCGAGAACAAATCTGCGGCAAAAATATCCGTATTTTGAGGAATTTCAAAAAGTATGGTTGGCGCAGAAGAACAAGAATGAACTTCTTAATAAGTTGGTAGAAGACGGCGTATTTATTGATTTTGTGAAAGATACTTTGCATAAGGGAAATATCGACGATTATGACGTTCTTTCCTATATCGGCTACAATAAAGAACCGCTTACCAAAGAAGAACGCATAGAAAGAATTTTATCAAGCGGCTATTTGGAGAAATTTAGCGAGGAAAATCAAGATATTATTAAACTTTTGCTGGAAGCGTATAAAGAAAAAGATATTGACGAACTTACCAATATACTTGTGTTAAAAATGCCAAAATTCATACAAATAGGTTCGCTAATCAGTATTGTAAACGGTTTTGGCGGCAAAGAAAAATATAATGAAATGTTAAATGAAATTGAAAATATATTGTACGCCGCGTAAAAATAAAAATTGAGGAGAAAAATATGGCGTTAGGAAATTTGATAAAGAGTTGGGAAAACATAATGCGGGACGATGACGGCGTAAACGGGACGGTGCAAGTGCTTTCTCAACTCGTTTGGATGCTTTTTCTTAAAGTTTACGATTTAAGAGAAGATATGTGGGAATTTCGCGAGGACGATTTTAAAAGCGCTATACCTGAGAATTGTCGTTGGCGTAATTGGGCGAAGGGCAAATCTCAAAAAGAACAAATGACCGGCGATACGTTGGTTGATTTTGTAGACAACACGCTTTTTCCCACGTTGAAGAAACTTTCCGTGACGGCTGAAAGCTCCAAACGCAAAATAATTGTTCGCGATATGATGGCAGAATCATATAACTATATGAAAGACGGCGTATGTATCCGCAAAGCCGTCAACCTTTTAGATAGTATAGATTTTGAAAATCAAGAGGAACTTCACGCTTTTAACGTTATTTACGAAACTCTTTTAAGGGGACTTCAAAGCGCGGGAAGGTCCGGAGAATTTTACACGCCAAGGGCAATAACTAAATTTATAACAGAAAAAGTAAATCCGGAACTTGGAAAAATAACGGCTGATTTTGCTTGCGGCACGGGCGGCTTTTTGATTGACGCGGTGGAACATTTAAGAAAACAAATCAAACGCGCCGAAGATAACGCCGTTATAGAAAACACAGTGTTCGGTATAGAGAAAAAACAATTTCCTTATATGCTCTGCGCTACAAATATGTTGTTGCATGATGTTGATTATCCGAGAATAAGTCACGCCAATTCTTTGGCAAAAAATGTGCGAGAATATAAAGATTCGGAAAAAGTGGATTTTGTTCTGATGAATCCACCTTACGGCGGTCATGAGCAGGAAGGGATACAGGTAAATTTTCCGAGCAAATTAAGAAGCTCCGAAACGGCGAATCTTTTTATGATTGAGATTTTATACCGTTTGAAAAATAACGGGCGTTGCGGAGTAGTATTGCCGGACGGATTTTTACAAAACGATGATGCGAGCCTTATAGCCATTAAGAAAAAACTTTTCGACGAATGCGACGTCCATACTATTATTCGTTTGCCGAGCAGTTGTTTTGCGCCTTATACGAGCATAGCCACAAATTTATTGTTTTTTGACAAAAGAGGCGGCACAAAAGAAACATGGTTTTATCGCTTCGACCTTCCGAGCGGTCAAAAATTCAGTATGAAGAAAAATCCAATAACAAGGGAAAAACTTGGCGATATTGATAAATGGTGGGATAATCGCGTAGAAATCAAGGACGAAAAAGAAGACGAATCATTAACGACAACTTATAAAGCAAAATGCGTATCTATAGATGAAATTGCAGAAGGTAATTATAATCTTGATTTTTGCGGATTTCCGAACGAGGAAAAAATTATTTTATCGCCGGAGGAAACTATAGAGCATTTTAAGAAGGAGCGAGATAGGCTAGATAAAAAATTAGACGAAAAATTAAAAGTTATCCTTAAATTGTTAGAGGTGAAATAATGTTACTTGCAAAAGATTTAAGGGACGACGTTTTGCAAGCGGCTATGCAAGGAAAATTAACGGAGCAACTTGAAACGGATAGTTCGGTTAAAGATACAATTATCAATATACGAAAATTTTTTAATAATGATTCAGAAAATGCTCAAAATGAATCTTTAAATATAATTCCTTTTGATATACCTAATAATTGGGAATGGATTAGATTAAAAGATATTATTCGTATTAAATCTGGAGATAATTTAACGAAAAAATCTATGCAATTTGGAGAAATTCCCGTTTATGGAGGAAACGGCATAAATGGGAATCATAATATGGCAAATGTATTCAAACCTACAGTAGTAATAGGGCGCGTAGGCGCAAAATGTGGTAGCGTGCATATAACAAAAAATAAAGCATGGGTTACAGATAATGCTTTTATTGTTACATTCCCAGAGAAATATATAAATATTTTATTTTTGAAGATGTTACTTATTTATTCTAAATTAGGAAGTAAAGCCAAAGCAACGGCACAACCTGTTATATCAGGGGTAAGTATTTATCCCGTTGTTGTCCCCCTTCCTCCACTCGAAGAACAACAGCGTATAGTAGAGCGTGTAAACGCGCTTATGGCAGAGATAGATGAATATGAGAAAATTGAAAACGAGCTTGTAAAACTAAAAAAAGATTTCCCGCAAAATATGAAAGCCGCTATTTTGCAAGCGGCTATGCAAGGGAAATTGACGGAACAACTTGAAACGGATAGTTCTGTTGATGAGTTGTTGGAGAAAATACAAAAGCAACGAGAAGAGCTTATAAAAAAGGGTGAGTTAAAAAATCAAAAAAAACTTGCTTCTATTACTTCAGAAGATATTCCTTTTGATATTCCTGAAAATTGGAAATGGGAAAAATGGGGGAATATTTCAAATTCTATTCAATATGGATATAATTCTCCCGCTCAATCAATAGGGCAAGTATATATGGTAAGAATCAGCGATATTTGTGATAATGAAATTCAATGGGATAATGTTCCTTTTTGTAACATTAACGAAAAGGATTTTGAAACATATCAATTATTTGAAAATGATTTACTTTTTGCAAGAACAGGAGGAACCGTAGGAAAATCAGTTTTAGTAAAAAATATTCCTTCAAAGGCTGTTTTTGCTGGGTATCTTATTCGTAGTAATTATAATAAAAGACTTGTTTCAAAATATCTGAAATATTTTATGGATAGTGAACTTTATTGGCAACAATTAAGGAATGGAACTACGCAGACAGCGCAACCTAATTGCAATGCAAAAACATTATCTCAAATGCTTATTCCCCTTCCTCCAATCGAAGAACAACAGCGTATAGTTGAAAAATTAGACGCATTGTTGCCGCTTTGTGAGGAACTCGGAGAGTAAATAAGGAGACGAATTTAAATTGACGAAAAACGATAACCCCCCAAACAAGGGCGAGATTATTATTTATCAAACAAACGACGGTAAAACAAAAATAGACGTACGCTTTGAAGATGATACGGTTTGGCTTACGCAGGCGCAACTTGTCGAGCTTTATCAAAGCAGCAAGGCGAATATCAGCGAGCATATAAAACACATATTTGAAGAGGGCGAATTAGAAAAAGAGGGAACTGTTCGGAATTTCCGAACAGTTCAAAACGAAGGATTACGTCAAGTAGAGCGAATAGTTGCCCATTATAACAATAGAAAAGACGGCAAAGAAAAAATCTCGTGAAAAAAATGAGCATAAAAAGGGGTTGTGAAAAAACTAAAAAGTTACAGAACAAGATAAAACGCCGGCGAGATTTTGCCGGCGTTTTATTATTTAGCGTAAAACTTTATTTTTATAAGCGAACACATATTAAAGTTCTTTTTCTCTTTTCTTTCTC
>JAGBKP010000107.1 GCA_017635875.1 Selenomonadaceae bacterium
ATTAGGGCGTGTTGGTAAACTCCTGACGGCGTGATGTGACGAGAGATTTTGTCGTCTGACAAGGAAGAAAAAACGAAGTCGTAGCTAGGCTACGTCGAGTTTTTTCTGACGCAGTTCAGGCGGCAAAATAGCCGTCAAAGCGCGTTGGCGGGGTTTACCAACACGCCCTAACTTTACGGCATATCACACAATCTCCCCGTCGATTACAGTTGTAAAAATATTAAACTCATCGTCAAAGACGGCAAAATCCGCCGATTTATCAGTTTCTATCGAGCCTATTTTATCGTACATTTTTAAAAGCTTCGCGGGATTTTTCGTCGCCGCTTCTATCGCTTCTTCAAGTTTTATGCCCGTGTTTTCTTTGAAGATTCTTATAACGTCGTTCATCTTCGCGACGCTTCCCGCTATCGCGCCGTTTTCAAGCGTCGCGAGGTTGCCTTTCACAGTCACTTTTTGACCGCCAAGCTCTGATATACCGTCGCCAAGGCAGGAGGCTCTCATAGAATCCGTTATTAAAATTATTTTTTCAATGCCCTTCATCTTATACGCAAGCCTTTGCGCCGTCGGTAAGCTATGCACGTTGTCCGCTATAATTTCCGCCGTAACCTCCGTATCAAACGCCGCGCCGACTATTCCGGGTTTTCTGTGGTGGAACGGCGTCATCGCGTTGTATAGATGCGTGATATGGCTTACTTTTCCGCTTTTTATCGCGTCAAGAGCTTCTTCGTAGGTAGCGTCGCTGTGTCCTATTGAAAAAATTATTCCGCTTTTTTCAGCCTTTTTAAAAAAGTCATCCGTTACCGTTTCGGGCGCGAGAGTGATTATTTTTATTACGTCGGTAAAATTTTCTATATCGCTAAAATCCGCCTGCTTTATATATTTTGCGTCCTGCGCCCCCGCCCTGGTTTTTGAAATGTACGGACCTTCCATATTCGCCCCTAAAATCTTTGCGCCGCTGCTCTTTTCCATAGCTTTTTTTATTCGGTTAAAGGCTCTTTGCACGCGCGGTATATCGTAACTCATTGTTGTCGGAAGAAAAGAAGTCACGCCCATGGAACTTTGCGCTTTTGCAAAAATTTCAAGGGCGTCTTTTGTTTCGTCCATAGTGTCCGCGCCCAAAGCTCCGTGAGCGTGTATGTTTATAAATCCGGGCGATACGTATTTATTTTTCGCGTCCGTTATATTTTTTTCTGGCAAATTTAAAATTTCGCTCGGGATATCTCCCGCAAAAATTTTTTCCACGCACGTGTCAAAAAGTATATGCGCGTCTTTTTGCGTAAAAAATTTGCCGCTCTTATCGGCAAGTATCGCTCTGCCGTTTATTATCGCTTTCAAACTCTCACCTCACGCCGAAATAATACATCAGTCCAACGAAAAAGTACGATAAAAAGCTAAAACCTTCCGCCGCGTCCGTCTTTGAAACCATATCAACTTTTCCGACTTGCTTGTTGTTGTACATAATGATAAGTTCTCCCACTTTATCTCCTTTTTTCATCGGAGCGTTCACGATTTTGGGAATTTCGCAGCGGAGCGAATAGTTTTTCGGGTCGTCGCCTTCTATTATCGGATAAAATACGTCTTCGACAGGTTCTGCCGTGATGATATGATTTTGTCCGCCTTTTACCCACGCGGTTCTTTTTAAATCTTCTTTCATAGGACCTTTATGAAGCTTCACTTTTGAAAAACCGTATTCCAAAAGCTCCGCCGCTTCTTTAAACCTTAAATCGGCATCCTCCGAACCTAAAACCACGACTATAAGCTCAAGTCCTCTGCGTTTGGCAGATGCCGCGAGGCAACCTCCCGCCGCGTTTGTCCAGCCTGTTTTTATGCCGGTTATGCCGTTAAAAGTCCAGAGCAAGCGGTTTGTATTTTCAAGGGGCGCCATTTTATTTTTCGGGAATACCCAAAACATATTTAGATTTTTTTCTCCGACTATCTCGCGAAACTTTTGATTTTTCATGGCGTAAGCCGATATTTTTGCCATATCCCGCGCGGTTGAGAGATGCTTTTCGTTTGGAAGTCCGTTTGGCGTTACAAAATTTGTGTTCTCGCAGCCGATTTCAACCGCTTTTTTATTCATAAGCCGCGAGAATTTTTTCACGCTTCCCGACATATGCTCCGCAAGAACTACCGCAGAGCCGTTGTCGGATTCAAGGAGCAAAGCGCGCAGCAAGTTTTCTACGCTTACGATGTCGTTTTGGTCAAGGGGCATATTTTGCGCCTCCGTGTACATCGCTTCTCGTGAAACTCTCGCTTCGTCCGTCAATCTTAAATTTTCAAGGGCTAAAATTGCCGTCATAATTTTCGTTGTGCTTGCGGGCATAAGGCGCGTATCCGCGTTTTTTTCGTATATGACGCGTCCGGTTTTCGCCTCTATTAAGATTGCGCCCTTCGCCGTTATTTTTGGCGCGCTTGCAAAAACGCAGGAAAAACACGCAAAATTTATCAAAAACGCAAATATTAAAATTCTGGCAGTCATATTCAACCTTCTTTTGGCAACGCGATGGAAAGGGCGTCCCTTAAAATCTCCGCCCCGTATAATTTCATATCCGTAAAATTCTTTTCGACTTCGCGCAAATTTTTCTTTGGCAAAACGGCGCATTTAAAACCCAGTCGCCTTGCTTCGGTAAGTCTTGCTTCCGCTTGACTCACGGCGCGAAGTTCACCCGAAAGCCCCACTTCTCCGAAAAGTATGGCGCGCTCTCTTAAAGCTCTTCCCGAAAAACTTGACGCGATAGCGGCGCAAACGCCCAAATCCGCCGCAGGCTCGTCTATTTTTATGCCGCCCGCGACTTTTACATATACGTCGCAAGTCCCAAGCGGCAAGTGCACACGCTTTTCAAGCACCGCGAGTAAAAGTTGCAAACTTTTAACGTCAATAGAATCGGAAGTCCGCCTTGGCGGCACAAAAGGAGTCGGCGCGGCTAGGGCTTGCACTTCCACAAGGAGCGGTCTTGCGCCTTCCATAACGGGAATTACAACGGTTCCCGCGTCGCCCGTTCTGTCCGATAAAAATAATTTTGACGCATCCGGCACGTCTTTAAGACCGGTGTCGCGCATCTCAAAAAGTCCAAGCTCGTTTGTGCTCCCGAAACGGTTTTTTACCGCGCGAAGCGCTCTGTAAGACGCGTGTCGCTCTCCCTCAAAATAAAGCACGGTGTCCACTATATGCTCTAAAACTCTCGGACCTGCGAGCGTCCCGTCCTTTGTTACGTGACCGATTATAAAAATCGCGGTGTTTACGGATTTTGCAACGCGTAAAAGCTCCACGGCGCATTCTCTTACCTGCGAGACGCTGCCGGGCGCGCTTTCAAGTTCGGGGCGAAACATAGTCTGGATGGAATCCATAATCACAAGATTTGGTTTTATGTTTTCAATATGATTTTCTATCGTGGATAAATTCGTTTCGCTTACGACGAATAAACCGTCCGCCACGGCTTTAAGCCTGTCTGCTCGCATACGCACCTGTCTTGCGCTCTCTTCGCCCGTTACATAGAGCACTTTTTTTCCGCTCCTTGCGACAGACGCCGAAGTTGCAAGAGTGAGCGTGGATTTACCTACGCCGGGGTCGCCCACGATAAGCACAAGAGAGCCGGGAATAATTCCGCCGCCAAGCACTCTGTCAAATTCTTTGGAGCCTGCGGAAAATCGCGGCAAATCTTCAACTTCGACGTTTCCGATATCTTCTACTTTTGATTTTGCGCCAACGTTCGCGCTAAAAGAGCGGTCGTCCGTTTCCGTTATTATTTCTTCGTTTAAGGTGTTCCACGCGCCGCAACCCGGGCATTTGCCCAGCCATTTTATGCTGTCGTATCCACATTCGGCGCATACGTACATTCTTTTTTTCTTCTTTGCCATAATCGTTTCCTTAAAGTATTTTTGTTTGTTTTTGTCGTAGTATATTTTCTATAATCGCGTAAAAATTCCTTTTATATTCCAAAAAGAAAAAGGCAAATCACAGACGTTTTTTTATAAGAGGGGCGATTTTGGCATTATGTAGGAAAATTTCTCGATAAAAAAGGGAAATTTTTGAAATTTGTAGAATTTTACCATAGTTTTTTATTTATAAAACCTCTCATAACGAGCTTATGCAAATGAACGGAAAATACTCCAAACTTGTGGGCGAAGTGAAAGAGTATGATATTAGGGCGTGTTGGTAAACCCCGCCAACGCGCTTTGACGGCTATTTTGCCGCCTGAACTGCGTCAGAAAAAACTCGACGTAGCCTAGCTACGAC
>JAGBKP010000009.1 GCA_017635875.1 Selenomonadaceae bacterium
AGCGTACCCAAGGCGAAACTTAAAGATTTTAAACGCAACCATAACGGACGGCACGGGTTATGTGCAAATTACTCTCTTTAACCAAAATTATCTTAAAAAACAGCTTTTTATAGGCAAAAGACTTTTGGCGAGCGGCAAAGTTACTTACGCTTACGGCGGGCGCGGCGCGTACGCTATGAGTTCGCCCTCGCTTGAAATTTTAGACAAAACGGAAAACCCCAAAGGCATTATTCCGATATACAAAACGAAAGAAAATTTAAGCCAAAAACAAATTCGCTCTATGATAGAAGAAGTTTTTAAAGCGAATATAGACGACTTTGCGTGGGATATTTTGCCGCCCGTTTTAGAGCAAAAATACGCGCTGATGAAGCGAAGCGAGGCATTTTACAAAGTACATTTCCCAAAAACCGTTGAAGAAATCGCGCTCGCTCGTCGCCGTCTTGCTTTTGAGGAGCTTTTCCTCATTCAATGCGGCCTTCTTGCGATAAAGCGCAAAAATCAACTCGAAACCGTAGGCGTTCGTCATTTTAAAAACGGCGAACTTTTAAACAAGGTTGCAAAATCTCTGCCGTTTTCCCTTACCAACGACCAAAATACGGCGTTTAAAAGTATATGCGCCGATATGGAGAAAAAAGAGCCGATGAGGCGGCTCTTGCAAGGGGACGTTGGCTCGGGTAAAACGGTAATAGCGATGCTCTCGCTTGTAAAAACCGTTGAAAACGGTCATCAAGGCGCGCTTATGGCGCCCACCGGCATTTTGGCGGAACAACATTTTGCCGCCTTTAAAACCGCGCTTGATAAATTCAATATTCGCGTGGGGCTTTTGACGGGAAAACTCACGAAAAGACAGCACGAGGAAATTTACGCGCAGATAAAGAACGGCGAACTTGATATTGTGATAGGCACTCACGCATTGATTGAAGAAAACGTCGAATTTAAAGATCTCGGTCTTGTGGTGACGGACGAGCAACACCGTTTCGGCATAGCTCAACGCGCCGCACTTGAAAAGAGTCAAAACTTAACGCCGGACGTTTTGGTTATGACTGCGACTCCAATCCCACGCACAATGACGCTTACTATATACGGAGATTTGGACGTATCAATAATAAGAGAATTGCCGCCGGGTAGAAAGCCGGTGCGCACGTTTTTGCGAGAGCCTTCGCGACGTCCGCTTATATACGATTTCGTGAAAAAAGAGATAGAAAACGGCAGACAGGCTTACGTGGTCTGCCCGCTTATAGAAGAAAGCGAAACGCTTGACCTGCCCTCTGCGGAAGAAGTTTACGACGAACTAAAGCGCGGAATATTTAAAAATATTTCCTGCGCTCTTATTCACGGGCGAATGAAGGACAGCGAAAAAGAGAGCGTTATGGAAAGTTTCCACAGCGGAAAAATTAAACTTTTAGTAGCCACAACCGTGATAGAAGTAGGCGTAAACGTTCCGAACGCAAGTATTATGGTAATAGAAAACGCGGAGAGATTCGGGCTTTCTCAACTTCATCAATTAAGAGGACGCATAGGACGCGGCGAGTATCAATCGTACTGCGTAATGGTCTCAAGCGCAAAGGCGGAGGCTACGAAAATTCGCCTTGAAACTATGGTTAATATATCGGACGGTTTTAAGCTCGCGGAAGAGGATTTAAAACTTCGAGGACCCGGCGAATTTTTCGGCAAAATCCAGCACGGACTAGGCGATTTAAAAATAGCGGACGCTCTAAAAGATACCGATTTGCTCTTAATGGCGCGCGATGCCGCGCTTTTAACCATTGAAAACAAAGAAGATTTTAACAAGGCTCTTAAATTCTTATCCTTCGCCTATAGGGATAAATTTAAAAATATTTTAGATACATAACTAGATTATTTACTTTTTTCTTTTCTCTCTTTCTTTTGCCTGTCCCCGTGAGGGGAAAAAGAAAGAGAGAAAAGAAAAAAGTAACAAAAAAGAAAAGAGAGAAAGAAAACTTTATCAAGCGTAAATTCTAAAGTAAATCATTACATTTTTATTTTTTTATAATAAAATTCTTTTTCTTTCTTTTGCTTCTTTTCTTTCTTTTTCTTATAAGAAAAAGAAAGAAAAGAAGGGTTTTTAGAAATTATATATACATATAATTTTCATAAAACAGATATAATATGATTTTACATTTTCTCAAAAGGATTGGTGCAAATGACAGGATTAAAGAGAGGTACGCAAGAGCTTGCTATGGAGATGGCTAAAAAGCTCCTAACCGACCATATGTCCAAAAATCGCGCGTGGTTTAAATCCCCATTTCCGGACGAAAACGGGCGTTACCATATATTCCAAAGTCACAGAGTAGACGACGAAACTCTTCCCATAGAATTTCCGCACGAAAAACTCTATTATAGGGAAATAGGCGACGGCTGGGCGATTACGGTGGGTTATTGAAAAAGAAAACCCTCTCAAGAAAAAATTTCTTGAGAGGGTTTTTTGCGTGAAATATATTATAGTAAACGACATAAAAATCTTTGCTTTTTTGATAAAGTTTTCTTTCTCTCTTTTCTTCTTTGTTACTTTCTTCTTTTCTCTCTTTCTTTTTCAAAAGAAAGAGAGAAAAGAAGAAAGTAAGGAAAATTTTATAGCTCACTATACATAGTATCAGTCGGGGGCAATTATCGCCATCAACATAATATCGTGGTATTTGCCTTCGATTAAGACCGAATCCTTTAAATATCCCTCGGTTTTAAATCCTACATTCTCATAACAGCGAATAGCCCGCTTGTTTTCGGGCAACACCCTAAGATATATCTTATGCAATTTTTCGTCTTTAAAGGCGATTTTTAGGAGTTTTTCAATACTTCGCTGACCCCCCCCCCCCCGTGAGGGAGAAAGATAATTGCTATCGCCAATAAATATGCCAAGTTCCGCCTTTTGGTGAACTCTGTCAATATCGGTTAAAAATGCGGAGCCGATGCTTTTATTCGTATCCGCGTCCACAATCATATATTGCAAAAGTGAGCCGCGCTCTATATTTTTCAGCCTTTTTAGATGTTCTTCTTTTGTAACGGTCGCCCTATAAATAAAATTTTCACGAACGTGCGGCGCGTTTCTGAAGCTTAAAACGTCCTCTGTGTCGTCAATGGTTATGGGTCTTAGCAAAATCTCCACAGTTTCACCTCTAAATAGCTTTCTTTTTCAAAAATATTTCCCTGTTCCGAAGTTCCTCTAAAATCGGTCTAAAAAGTATGGTAGGTATCGTTACGGCGACGGCTATCGCTATTACCACTATGCCTGCCTCAACGCCGCTTCTTATGCCCGTCATCAGTAAATCCGTCTCTATCGTCGTGATGTTTTGCACGGAAAATAACATTCTGTATATCAAGACGCCGGGCATAAGAGTAATAGCGGACGCAATAGTAAACACCGTCGAAGGGGTTTTAAACCATTGATTTGCTTTTTGCGCTATAACCCCCAAAATACTTGCGCCGATTAAAGTAGCGAGCGCAAGTCCGCCGCCAAACTGCACTAAAATTATATTTCTAGCGTCTACCGCTATTATTCCTCCGATAGCTATCAGCGGAATAAGCCGTTTCGGCACGCGAAAAATCGAAGCGTAGCCCGCGCCCGCTATCGCTGCGCCCAATGTTTGCGAAAGATACAGGCTTTCGGGCGTTATTGAAATTTTCGTAAAATCCTGCACATTGAAAAAAGCGAGAGCGAGAGTTATTCCAAAAGTCATACTGCCTACAATTAAAATCGCATGAATAAGGCGCGCCGTGCCCGTCATTATAAAATTATTCAACAAATCGTCCACGCTATGAATAAACTGCACGCCCGGAATCAGGAACAGAGTCGCCGCTATCATAGGATACGCCGGCGTATCCGTCGCGACAAAATTCGGCAAAACAAGCGCGAACGCCGTAGCTATAAACGCGGCGATAGTCGTCGTCGCAAAATTGTTATACTTATATTTCCCCAGCAGATTTTTAAAAGCGCAACCGATAGACGCGGCTATAGCGGTAATTACAAGCGCGGTCCAATCGCAGCCGAAAACCTTGCACACGCCGCCGCAGGTAAGCCCCGCCGCGATAACTTCCCAATTTCGCATGGGATGCGCCGCGTCCCGTTCTATTCTCTCAAGCGCGCTCTTAAAAGTAGTCAGCGGCAATTTTTCCTTTATGGCGACCCAAGTAAGTTTGCTTAAAGCGTCTATAACAGTCATATTTACGCCGTGTATCGGGCATTTTCTAAAGGCTGTATACGACTTTTCCTCTGTTTTAACATTAAGCATTAAAGTCATATAAGTAATATGCAGTATAACGTTTTCTTCGGGTATATCAAAAGCGACTGCGGCTCTCATAAGGTCGCGGCGAATACGTTCCGCCGCCGCGCCGCTTCGCATTAAGAGTTCCCCCAAAAAAAGCAGGGTTTCAATCTTTTCGTTCATCTGAGACCTCAAAAGTAATTTTTAAAAACCGTACTTTTCTTTCTTTTTCTTATAAGAAAAAGAAAGAAAAGTACCAAAAGAAAGAAAAAGAATTTTAATATAAAAAACAGTAAAGAAAAAACCAATCAATATAGTTTGATAAAGTTTTTTCTTTCTCTTTTTTCTTTGTTACTTTCTTTTTTCTCTTTCTTTTTTACAAAAAAGAAAGAGAAAAAAGAAAGTAAGGTTTTGATTTTTAAAGATGCTCTTTAGGCTTTTGGGATTCGTATTTAGAGGGGCATTTGATTAAGAGTTTGTTTGCGTTAAAAGCGTCATTTTCCCATTTGCCTATAGCTACTATATGATACGCCTCGTCGAATTGGTCGGGTTTTAGTCCGTGGTATTTTACGGGCATGGTTTCCCCCGTTTCCTCGTCTAAAAGGGAAAACACAAAATCTTTTCCCTCCGTATGAGGCGCGAGGGCTTTTTTATCGAGCAAGCCCTTCACCTGCACGTTTTTAGAAGACGCTTTCGCCTCTTTTACGCCTACGTATGGCGTTACGGAATTTGAAAAATTATACGCAACATATACGCCAAAAATTATAAGCAAAACAATCAGCAAATATTTACGCATTTGTTTTCTCCTTCGTTAATAATAGGCGAACATAGATAAGAGTCGCGGCTAAAACGGCGACGATCAGCGTTATAAGCGTAGTCGTTTCCATATCAATCCTTCCCGCTTCGTTTAATATAGGGGAAGGGTGCAGCGAAAAATACAGTCTTGGTATGATGAACATTAAAAAAGGCGCGGATACGGCGGAAAAAAGCGAATAAACGGCGGAAACTTTCGCGCGAATGTATTCTTCCGTAATCGCGGCTCTTAACGTTAGATACGCGCCGTAAAGGAGTATGAGAATAAATATGGTGGTTTGGCGCGGATCCCAATTCCAATACGCGCCCCAAGTGAGTTTGCTGAAAATCGCGCCGGAAATCGTAGCGAGCGTCACAAACACGAAGCCTATTTTTGCGGATTTAGCGGAAAGCGCGTCAAATTTAAGTTCGCGAGTTTTGATATATTTAAAGCTAAAACACGCGCCCGCGATAAATGCAATAAGGGAAACCCAAGCGAGAGGGATATGAAAAAATATAATCCTCGCCAAATATCCCAAGCCTTCAATGGGCGGCGCGACAAAAAAAACGAGATATAGAGCTGTAACGGTTAAAATTAAAATAGACGCGTTTAAAAACCGCAAAATTATTCCTCCGTTAAATTATCAAACTTATCAACTATATACATCTTAATTTTATTATAAAATTATGGGTTTTTCAACAATAAGTTATAAAAAAAATCCCGCAAGCGATCTGCGGGATTTTTGTTAATCTATTAAATTCAAACAGTCTGCGGGAGTAATCGCCGAAACCTCGCTAAATTTAAAATCTGTCGTATTGGCGGTTACTATATAATCGCAATGAGCTTCTGCGGCGCATTTATCTTGAAGACAATCTTCAAAATCAGAAAATTCCTCTTTTTTTATCGCGTCAATTATGCTGTTATGACTTGCTCCGACTACGGTTAAAGCCGTGCAAATATTTATCAGCCACTCTCGTCTGATATTTTGCGGCAGTCGCCTTGTGTAGTACCATATCGTAGATATTGAATGTTGAGCGATAAACCCATCGCATCTTCCGTTTGAGCAATTATTGAAGATAGCAACACATTCATCGGAGTATTTGTCTTCCCTGCCGGATATGTACGTTATAGCAATATTTGTGTCAATCAGTATTTTAAGTTTTTCGTTTTTCATACTTGCGCTCCGATTTTATGCTAATTTTCCGAACTTTTCTTCAACAGCGTTTGCCCGTTCTTCGTCTAAATCGCCTAATTGATATTTCGCGCTAATCTTTCTTAATTCTTCCATTCGCTGAAATGCTTTTTGCTTATCTGACTTCGAAAATTCTTTGATGTTAATTTTATCTTCAATTATTATCGTATCTCTTTTTGGCAACAAGAGCATAATGCTGACTAAATTTGCCACGCTTTCGTCTGGTAAAGCGTCAATTAAACTATACGCTTCTTGTCGTATCGTCATTTTCTTCATCTCCTTACATTTCATATATTATGCTTAAAATCGCATTTCGTCAAGAATAAAAAAAATCCCGCAAGCGATCTGCGGGATTTTGAGGTTAAACAACTGCAAGTTCGCGTTCCTTGTCATTTGCCAAAATTTCATTAAAATCAATCCCGGCAACTCTGCAAAGTTCCTTTACCAAAGTATTGGGCATAATCGTATCGTCGTCGATTTTGCTTACATTTTTTGGATTATTTCTAAACTCGTCGGTATCGACTTTTATAAGGGTCGCTACGACTTTATCCGAAAATTCGTCCGGCTCTGCGCTTACTTCTTCAAGAGGCGTAGGCTCTTTTATGGGTTCATTTTCGTCTTCTAAACTCACGAGTAAACCCGAAAGCGCGTCTTCCGCCATTTCCATAGCGTTATACAGCGACAGTCCGAAAGTGGCGCAACCTTCAAAATCCGGAATGATAGCCGTCCAAGTATTCTTTAATTCTTTGTCTTTATAAAATACGGCGGGATAAACATACTGCATAATATCATCTCCTTATCTATTTTAAGCCTGCGGATTTTTTTATGCTTTCAAGGGTCTTATCCGCCATTTCTTTAGTCTTATGACGCGGAATTTGAAATTTTTCGCCGGTTTTCACATTTATCCACCATTCGTGATTTGTTCCCTCTTTTAAAAACTTACAATTCGCTTTTTTTAACATTCGCTTCACTTCGGAAACTGTCGGCATAATATCAACTCCTACCGATATATTATGCTTAAAATCGCATTTCGTCAAGAATAAAAAAAATCCCGCAAGCGATCTGCGGGATTTTATAAAACGATACCAGGGGGCGGACCCTTTTACCGTTTGAGTATTTGTATGTCACCGCCCACCTCCCTTTTGTTAGAAGAAAAGTGAACTGCTTTTATATAAACTTCCGTAGAAGAAGCTTATATGATTATCTCATCCGATGACTCAGCATCAGAAGAAGAAGCTTACGCGACCGAAGAGAACTTTAGCTTTGTCGTCAATGCCGGCAACTTTGGTAATGTCTTTGCCGTGGAAGTAAGCGATAGAAGTCTGAACATTCTTGAAGGGAACGTAATCTACGCCGATATCCCAACCTTTAACGCCGGTCAAATATGCTGCGGTGTCATAGGTAGGAGCAAGAGCTACGCTGTAACCAAGCTTGCGATATGCAAGATGCGCGCCCCAAGTGCCTTTGTTTGCTCTCTGGATGCCTTTGTAGTTTACCTGAATGTTGTAAGCATCGCGCTCATCTTCTGCTTTCTGGTTGCGAGCATAAGCCGCACCTAACGCAACATTTTTATCAAATTTGTACTTTGCGCCAACAGTCCAAATACCCGCGCTGTCGTTGCTCCAGTCTTTCAACTGTTTGGTATATCTGAAAGCATCGCTCATGAAGTGATGATAACCCGCGCCGGCGTTCCATTTGTTTTTGTTGTAAAGGACTTCAACGCCCCAATAGTTAGCGGTTTCATCGCCCATATATTTAGCATAATTGGAAAAACCGCTGTTTACATCGGAAATTTTCCAACGACCGCCCTGAGCAACGAGTTTAAGGTCTTTACCGAAAGCAACGGACGCGCCGGAGAAGAACCCATCAAGTACGAGACCGTCATCAGCTAAAGTGCAAAGGGGTTGTTTACCAAGTTTAATCTGGAAGTTTTTGTAATTGCCTTCCGCAAAAGCGTAGGTAAGAGCAACATTACTGCTTTCATCGGTCTTCATATTGGTGCCGGCAGTCAAACGAGCTTTAACATTCCAGTTCTGATTTACTTCCGCAGTAGGGAATAAACGAAGTTGGAGCTGGTCAACATTCTTTTTGCCATTGTCAAAAGCGAAGTTGTCGCGATTGGACCAATAACGATAACGGAGTTCGCCGGTCCACTTTACCATATCGGCGTGTTTTTCGAGTTTCGCAACGCGAACGCCGAGGTTGTCGAGTTCATCTCTAAATTCAGCGATAAGTTTGTCAAGAAGAGCCTTGTCAACGCCTTTGGGGCTTTTTGCCATAGCTTTTGCAATCATCTGCGCCATTTCATAACGGGTGATGTTGCGGTCGCCGCGGAAAGAAGCGTCGCCATAACCGTTGATAACGCCGTCGCGAGCAAGCTGAGCAACAGCATCATAAGCCCAATGACCCGCAGGAACATCGGAGAAAGGATTAGCGGCGGCAAAAGTAGTGGAAGCCGCGCCGACTACGAGAGCTCCGGTAAGAAGAGCAGCCAAAGATTTTTTCATAGTGAAAAACCTCCTAAACAAAAACATACACAATTCTTTAGAATTGAAATTGCTTTTGAAAGAAAGTTTCCTTGTTTCCTTTTTTTCGTCCGCAATTTCAAAATCTGAAAACATAATATCACAATTTTTTTTTATTGCAAGCGATTTTTTATTAAAATTTGATTAGAAATACGAAGAAATTATAAATACGATAAAACAATAATTGATTTTCACTCCCTCCGCCCCTTCGGTGCACCTCCCTCAAAGAGAGAGGACGCAAAGCGGTGGGAGGAGCGGTTGTTATTATTTGCGTTTTTTGCTTTGCTTTAATTCTTTAGCTACTTGATAATATACGAGAAGGGTAAAAATAAGCGTGCCGCCTATGATATTGCCGAGTCCGCAGGGAATGAGAAATCTGAAAAAATAATCGGAAAAACTCGCGTCATCCGCGATAACTATATAAGCCATTTCGCAAGAGCCTACTACCACGTGGGCAAAATCTCCCAGCGCGATAAAATATACCAAAAACATAATCATTATAAATCTGAAATACTTCGTCTGCGGAGAAATCCAAACGATAGCGGCTATAAGAATCCCCGCGGGAATACCTCGCAAAATGTTTTCGACAGGGCTTAAGCGCATTACGTTTATGGCGACGTCATGCATCGCCGCTTCAATTTGCGGCGAAAGGGTATACGGGCTTGAATAAAAAAGCGCCGCTATTGCCGTTCCAACGATGTTAAAAAAGAAAACCGTAGCCCACAAGCGGACAACTTCATAAAAACGAAACCAAGACCATTCGCTTAAAAGCGGAATAATTGTAGTAATGGGGTTTTCGGTAAAAAGCTGCATACGTCCTAAAATGACGATGATAAATCCGACGGTATAACCGAGGCACGATATAAGCGGCTCTATCGGAGAGCCCTCCATATACATATGAAAAATGGCGCGGAACAAAAAGGAAAACGAAACCAAAATACCGGCGGCAAGTCCCGAAAAAGCCAACGCTTGAAGCGGACGAGCCAGCTCCGCTTCGCCTTCTTCTCTTATTATGTTATAGATTAAACGAGGCGGCAAAGCCGCGTGTTCGTGTAGCACCAAGCGTTCGCTTCTGGGCAGTTCGTTGATAAAACCTTTATTCTCCGTGATAGCAGAATTTTTCTTATCCATAGTTTCGCTCCTTGTTTTAGGTGAGGGCTTCTTACTTTCTTTTCTTTCTTTCTTTTTCTTATAAGAAAAAGAAAGAAAAGTACGGTTTTACAATTTACAACTTCCAAACAAATCCCAATTTGCCCATAACCCCGCGCTGTTTGCCGCAGGCGAAAGTCGCGCCTAGGTTCATCGTAAAATTGCTTTTCTTCGGTTGATGAATAAGTCCTACTTCAAATATGCCGCTGCTGCCTTTTATGCTTGGCGTCGGCGTGCCGTACCCCGCGACGGAGGCTTTGGCGTCGCCGCTTAATTCGCGTTCGTAGTACGCGCCGAAATAACCCTTGCTCTCTTTGTTAAAGGAGTGGAGAAGTTTCGCGCCAAGTCTTAAGCGGTGACTGTTGACTGCGGAAAAATCGTAGGTTTCGCCCGTTGTTAAGCGTGCGGAGTCGCCGCCCGTGCGGTTGTAAAAGTATCTGAAAGAAACGTCCAGTTCGTTATTATTTTTCAACTTAATCATTTTTCCCAAGCCTAAATGCGCTCCGAAATAACCGCTTGAGGTATCGTACCCGACAGAAGTACCTTCATATCCCGTAAAATCGCGGGAAACGTAATCCGCTTTGCTTCTGCCTGCGCGAAGGCTACCTTCGTAATATACGCCGCCGCTGTTCTTTTGACGGGCGAAAATTGTCGCCCCGGTGTAGTTGTTGTCGCCTTCGCCGCGCATATTGTCGTAGTGGCTGTCGTAACTGCCCTTGCCGTATTCAGCCGCCAGTCCGTAGGTGAGTTTGCCGCTATTGTTCTTTATTTCCCTTGCCATACCCAAAATAAAATTAAATCCGCGGCTGTTTACATGAGAGCCTGTCTGATAGCGTAATTTCCCGCCCTGCATAGCAAAGAACGGCGACCATAGCCCTTTTGCGGCGTTATCTTCGGATTTTGCGGCGGTTTCCGCTTGAAGCATACCGTCCGAAACGAGCAAATCCGCGCCTCTGTTTAAGAAAGCCGCCTGCGCCGCGCGCGTTTCTGCGGGCGATTTTGATTCGCTTGTTGCGGTAGCTTCTCCTAAAACCGCTTGCAACTTATTTGAATCGTTTTTAACGGTGTAGCTGTAATTGAGCGATACGCCCTGCTTTAGCGTTCCCGTCGCTTGACTGTTATAGTTAATTTCTCCGTCAGAGGAAATAAGATTTATTGTCTGCCCCTTCTTTATCGGCGCATCGCCGGCCGCGGACAAGGCAAATTTTGTATTGGTTAAGTCGGTTTTTGTCCCTTCGGTAATCGTCAGCATCGTGTCGCTTGTCAAATACGACGAAGGCAGACGGAAAGAGATTTTTTCAAAATTATAGATATTGCTTGCGCTTACGCCCGGCGTTGCGATATATAACTCGTTGCCGCTAAATAAATCGCCGCCGTTGGTTACGTTATAAACAAAGCCGTCCGTATCGTTCCCCGTAACATAAGTACCGCCGCTAATCTCTTTTAACGTCGCGGGGAAGTATATGTAAACTTTATTGCCGTTAGCGTTTCCCGCGGAATTCATGGTTATACCGCCATGAATGTATACCTTTCCTTTTCCGGAACCTCCGCTGACGGCAACGGTATTATTCGAAGCGTTTCCGCCGAAGGAAAATCCGCCGATTAAAGTCGTCTTGCCGGATACGTTTCCGCCCGAAACATTCACACTGTTGTAGTTCGCGTTGCCCGCGCGGGAATAGCCGCCGTAAACCAAACTTTCGCCCGAAGTGGAAATTGAGCCGCCGCTGATGTTTACGGTATTATATAGAGCGTCGCCGTTAAGCGTATATCCGCCGTAAAATTCGGCGTCGCCCTGTTCGTATTCGCTAAACTTGCTTTCATATAATTTTTCGTCCGACGGAATGGACGCGACTTCGCCGCCCGAGAGATTTACCGTATTATATCGCGCGTTGCCGTTGTCCGCTTTGCCGCCCCATATTAAAGCCCTATATCCTCCGATAGAGCCGCCCGTTACGTTTACGGTATTGTAATCGGTGTTGCCCGTGCTGTAGCCGCGCCCTCCGAAGATGTAAATGCCCTTTTCAAACGAGCCGCCGTTAATGGTGACTTTGTTTCTCACCGAATCGCTGCCGTCATAGCCAAGCCCAGGAGAAATATACGTATAGCCTTGAAATGTTCCGTTATTTATCGTAGTGTAATTATCCGAAGCGACGTAACCTTTTCCCGTAGCCTTGCCCGCGTAGATACCTGCCGCCTGCCAAGTGCCGGATTTGTTGATGAAACTGCCGTTATTGATGACAATGCCGTTTCCTATCGCGCTGCCACTGTTTTCGGTCATTCCGCCGTAAAAATAATTGCTGAACTTTGAGCCTGAGGAGGTATCCCCGTTTACGGTGTAAGAGCCGCCGTTTATCGTCAAGATATTGTTTGAAGCCGTTCCGTCCAAAGTATAAGCGGTATAAAACCATTGATGGCCGCCGTTATAACTATAGTCCTTATCCAAAAGCCAATTTACGCCTGAAATATCGCCTGTGTTGTTTTTATCTCCCGCGCCGTAATATATTTGGTCTTCCGCAGCGGCAATGCCGGAGGTTGCCAGCAAATACAACGCCGCCGCAGCCAAAAAATTTGCTTTCTTTTTGTTCATAAAATCTTATCTCCTTTGTTTATATTTTTGATGAAGCATCGTTTTTAAAACAATCGTCCAAAAAACCGAAAACAGCTTTCCAATATTCTTCTCTGTCGGTTTTCATCGCGTCGCCGTGCCCCGCCCCTTCTACTATGAGTTTTGTTTTCGGAGCGTTGCAGGCATCGTACAAATTCTCCATCATAGCGGGCGGCACGAGTTTATCCGCCGCGCCGTGGATAAACATTATCGGGACTTTTACGCTTGGTATCGCCTTTATCGGGGCGGCGTCCGATACTTTTACTCCGGTTTTTATACCGCTTACAATATCTACGCAGGGCATAATCGGAAACTCGGGCAAACCGAATATAACGCCCAGCTGATTACCAAACATCTCGTACGCGCTCGTATAGCCGCAGTCTTCAACGACAGCGACAAGCCCCGTGACGTCGTATTCGCCCGCCGCAAGTATCGCGGTAGCGGCTCCCATAGACACCCCGTGCAATACTATTTTTGCGTCGGGGTCTCGTTCCTTGATTTTAGCCGCCCATTTAGCGATTTCTTCGCTTTCCTTTACGCCCATAGTAATATATTTTCCTTCGCTTTCGCCGGAAGCGCAAAGGTCGGGAGTAAGCGTGTTATAATTCTCTTTCAAATATGCGTCTGCGTAATCCCTCGCGTAACGCTGATCTCTGCCGTAACCGTGTATAAGTATTGCCCAGCGATGTCCTTTTTCGGCGGGAATAAAGTACGTCGCCGTTAAACGTCTGCCCTCCGGCATGGTCATATCCCATATTTCAGTCGGAGCCTTCGGCATTTCTGGTAGCTTTCTGCTCTTGTCGTGAATTTCAACGCAAGCGGCGGGAGGCGCGAGCGGATCTTTATCGTTTCCGCGCTTTAACGCGTAATCGACAAAATAATCTCCTATGGCGTAACCTGCCGCCAAAACTACCGCTATAAACGCGATAACAATAATTCCGCAGCGTTTTTTGCAATTACATTTTATAATAATCACCACCGTAATATATTTGTCCGAATACTTTATCGGTTATTATGTTTCGGTATCGAATAATAAAATTCCTTTTTTTATTCGTATTCTGCATTTTACGCTTTGAAAAATATCAACATATCAAAAAGGAATTTCCTGCGCGTAAGGCGAATTTAAAACAAAAAGCATTGGAGAGATGATTATGAAAAAAGGAATAGTATTAGCAGGAGGCTCCGGCACTCGGCTTTATCCCATCACGCGCGGCACCAGCAAACAGCTTATGCCCGTTTACGATAAGCCTATGATTTATTATCCCATAAGCACGCTGATGCTTGCCGGTATTCGCGAAATGCTCATTATCACTACGCCCGACGATTCGGAAAACTTTAAGAGACTGCTCGGCGACGGCTCGCAATGGGGGCTTGATTTACACTACGCCGTGCAGGAAAAACCGCGAGGGCTTGCCGACGCTTTTTTGGTGGGGGAAAAGTTTTTAAACGGCTCTTCCGCCGCTCTCGTCTTGGGCGACAACATATTTTACGGCGAAGGTTTCGAAGAGCTTACCCATAACGCCGCGAACAGAGAAGACGGCGCGACTGTTTTCGCTTATTATGTTAAACACCCCAGCCGTTACGGCGTGGTGGAGTTTGACGAAAACGGAAAAGCGATAAGTTTGGAGGAAAAACCGCAAAAACCTAGAAGCAATTACGCGGTGACGGGGCTTTACTTTTACGACAATGATATTGTAGATATTGCAAAGACCATAAAGCCTTCCGCAAGGGGAGAAATAGAAATCACCGACATAAACAAGCATTATCTGAAAGAAAACAAACTCTCCGTTGAAAAAATGGGCAAAGGCTACGCGTGGCTTGACACCGGCACGCACGACAGCCTCCTTTCGGCGGCGACTTTCGTGCAGACCATTCAAGCGCGTCAAGGGTTAAAAATAGCCTGTTTGGAAGAAATAGCGTATAAATTAAAATACATAACCGCGGACGACGTGCTTAAACTTGCCGCGCCCCTATCCAAAAACGACTACGGTCTGTATTTGGAAGAAATGATAGAAGGGAAAAGATTTTAGACTCCCTCCGTCACTTCGTGACACCTCCCAAAGAGGGAGACAAGGCTTGCCCTCCTCTTTGAGGAGGGGGAACCGCTTGCGGTGGGAGGAGTAATTTTTTGCGATTTTATAAAGGAGCATTTTTATGGCAAAAACCGCGCTTAAACGACTTGTATGCGTAGCGGCAATATCCGCTGTCGCTCTTACTGCCGCAGGTTGCGACGACGACGATAACGACAGAAGACGCTATCGCGCCCATCGCGACGACCACAAGCATTACGACGGCAGCCGCGATCGGCGCGACCATCGTCCGCCACCCCCGCCGCCAAAAGAACGAAACGTCAAAGACGGCTCTAAAAAGGAACGCCCGCCAAAAGACAGAAAACATCCGCCGAGACCTCCGCGCGAGAAAAAATCTTTAGAAGGTTGCTACAGCGCGACCGCGCTTAACGATGCGGTTGTTCAAAGGGGAAAATCGTATTATATAGACATATTTGAAGAAAACGGAGAAACGTTTTTGGAACTTCCAAACGGGAAAAAATATCCCGTCGTTTTTAATAACGGCTTTGGAACTGTCGCGGGCGGAAGCATTTTTGAACAGGACGAGGGAAAATTTTTTTATAACGATAAAAACGGCGGCGCGTGGCTTATCGAAAAAATCGAGGAATAATCGTCATTCACTTCTGTTTCGCTTTTACAAAATGGACTTGACAATTACATCAAGTCCATTTTATTATTTTAAAAAAGCGCTGTGGCGGAAAAGAGGAATTTACGTGTTGTTCGGATATTTTATAATGGTGCTGATATTTCTTATTCTGCGCTTTTTTTATCATGTTTTGCCGAAAAAGAAATCGCAAGATAAACTATTGGATGCTGTTAAAAACGATTTTATCAACATTTACGAATACGTTAAACATATAATTTTATGTCACCCTAAATCGGTTAAAATTATAATCGCGCTTATAGCGGTTCTTTTTGTTTTGCAAGCTCTGCCGCTTAAAACGGAAACTTGGAACGTTATCGAAGACGCGCTCTCTACCGTTATGTTCGTTTTCCTGATACTTATTTTTGCGCCGCAGGAAAATTCGTCACGCAAGGGATTTCCCATTGAAATTTTCGGTTTTATCTATTCCATTGTGTCTTTGTTTTACTGTTCGGGCGCGTTTGTTTTCGACCTCTTTTACGCCAACGATTTTTTTAAGGAAGATATGTGGATTTACGGCTATAGCGTCACGATAATTTCCTACGTCGTCTGCATAGCCGCTTTAAGAGGGTTTATGGAAAGAGAGATTTCAAAGGAAGAAATAGTCCTCTTGGGAATGGTTATGATGGTGACGCTTGAATTTATTACCTATTACGGCGTAGGTTTTTTCAGCGGAATAAAATGGTACGACCCGGCGTCATACGAAACAAACATCTTCGGCAACGTTACAAGCGTTATAAACCAGGGAATATACGTCGCCTCTCAAAGCCAAATCCTGGAAAGAACCCCTATGGAAGTGTGGGGAAACATCATCTTAAACGGCACGGACGCGCTCACCATCACCGCCGTATTAGGCTATATGGCGCAAAAATTTATGTCGAAGTAATAACTGAAAAGCCGTACTCTTCTTTCCTTTTTTCCTCCGCAGGGGAGGACAGGCAAAAAGAAGGAAGAAAAAGAAAGCGGGATAAATATACAAACCGCAGGGACTTTCGTATGAAGGAAAAGTCCCTTTTTTATTGCAATAATACTCCGCTTTTGCTATAATACCGTAAGATTAAATATAGACAAAGGAGCAACGTCGTTATGCCTACCGTATCGTTTTGCTGTATTTTTAAAAACGAAGAAAAAAATTTGCCCAAATGGATAGACAACGCTAAAAAAATCGCAAACAGGGAAGGCGACGAAATCATCGCGGTAGATACCGGCTCAACCGATAAATCCGTTGAAATTTTAAGAAAAGCGGGAATAGAGCCCTATTATTTTGAATGGGTAAACGATTTTTCAAAGGCTAAAAATTTTGCTCTTTCAAAAGCTACGGGCGATTGGATTATATTTTTAGACTGCGACGAATATTTTAACGACGCCTCTGTTCCGTTGGTGCGCGCCGTTATTGAAGAACAAGACCCCGACAAAGACACAAAAGTAATAGAATCTTTTTTGCTCAACATCAACGAGGACGACAACGACTCTATTATCTCACAATTTATTCATTGGCGTATCTACAGAAACCTTGCAGAGTTAAAATACGAAAACCCCATTCACGAAGCGTTAAATTACACGGGCAAAGACAAGATTGTAGTATGCCGCTCCAACCTTGTCATAATGCATACGGGATATTCGGAGGGACTTCAGCGCGTTAAAGGAAAGCGCAATTTAGAGTTCCTTCAAAAAGAAATCGCCGAGAACAAAGACGGCGAGATAAGCACGCAACAAGCGTATTATATGGCAAACACGTACGCCCAACTAAAGGACGCGGAAAAAACGGCGTATTACTCAAAGATTGCCGTCAAAGGCACAGATGAAGAATTGGGCTTTATGACTGTGCGTATGTATGAAAACCTTGCGCAAGAAGAAGCGGATAAAGAAGGCGGCGGAGATTTTAACAAGATAATAGATATTTTGGACAGAGGACTCTGCAGAGCGCCGGAGCACCCCGATTTGATGCTGGATAAGGCGCTCGTAATCTTCCGCGCGAGATATTTTTACGATGTGGAAAATTTATGTTTCAAAATGCTTGCAAAAGCCAACGATCCGGAGTTAAACAACAAGTACGAATCGCGTATACTTGCAGAACTTCACTCGGTATATGGTATGCTCTCAAACGTAATGTACCATAAAGGCAATGTCCTGGAATCCCGTCGTTACGCGCTCCTTGCCATAAAAGCAAAACCGCAAGACAGGGATTTGCTACTCAATTTGGCAAAATGTTTCAGAGACGAAGAACTATCCATTGTAAAGCCTGTCATTGACAATGTTTTCCCCAAGCCCACCGCAGATGATAAAGACGCCTTTAAGAAATATTTTTCAGATTCGCCGTACACCGACACGTATTTGCATTATGTAAAGCCTGCGGAAAATTCCTTTGAATGTTATATGTGCAAAGGAATGTACACAAAAGCGGTCAAACACGCGGAAAAAGAGCTTTTACGGCTGTTTAAAACAGCGGCGTATTGCCGCGAGAAATATCCGAACGAAACTATCGCCCTGACGCTTACGACTCCCGAAAAATATCTGCGCGGTCCAAAGAAACCGCCCAAAAAGGATATAACGCTTAAAGAGCTGACCGATAAATTCATAACTCTTTTTTCAAAGATAATACTGGCATGTTTTTCAATGGACAACGACGAGTTTAACTTAAATAAAGAGATTTTAAATATTTTGGTATCGCCCACGAAAGACGTTATATCCGCGGGATTTGGTATGCCTTGCCGCCCCGTAAATTTTGAAGATATGGAAAGGTTTTATAAAGAAATATCGCCGCACGCAAAAAAGCCTGCGCTCTTAAAATTGGCGAATATTGTAGCCGGTATGCCGGATATGAGAGACGAATTTTTAATAGAGGTCATAAAGGACTTAATGTTAAAAAAGGAGCTGCAAGGCGCGTACAATGTGGCGTTAAGCCTTAAAGAAAAGGGCGCGGCGTATAATACGCTTATGGGAATTATACACTTTTACGCAGAAGACAATCTAAAAGCGAGAGAATTTTTCCTAAAAGGAAGAGCGCTCGGCGGAATCAACCGAGAATTGAAAGATTATATAAAGTGGACGGATCCGTCTAATAATATTGGGATTAAGTTGTAAAGGAGGGGCGATTTTTATGGTAATCAGCAGCGTTTTACAAAAAGACGGCAGTCGCGCCGTAACTATCCCCAAAGAAATGACAACGGATACGGAAGAATTTATTCTGCAAAAATACGATAGTTGCTATTTTTTAATACCCAAAAACGACCCTTACGCGCTTTTAAGACAGACCCTAGGCGCGCTTCCTACGGATACGCCTTTTGAAAGAAATCAGCCGGAGCTTGTTATGAGGGATTTTTAAATGTACATATTAGATACGAATATTTGCATTTACGCTATGAAAGGAATTTATACTTCACTGAATGAAAAGTTGCTTTCGATACCTACTAAAAATATATTTATATCAACAGTAACAATCGGCGAGCTTGAATACGGCGCAAAGAAAAGCAAATGGCAAGAGCATTCAAAAGCAATAATGCAAGCTTTCTTATCTCATTACGATATAATTCCTTTTACAGCCGCGGACGCGATATGTTTTGGCAACATAAAAGCGGAACTTGAGCTTAAAGGTTTGCCTATCGGCTCGTTTGACGCTATGATAGGAGCGCAAGGGGTAGTCCGTAATTTCTCGGTTATTACTCACAATTTGAAAGAATTCAAACGAATACCAAATTTAATTCTAGAAGATTGGGTTTTGTAATATGTCTGCAAAAATTGATTGGTTAACTTCCATTGAAAAGTTCATAGTTTCTGGGGACTATACCTCAATACGCGCCGCCGCAAGGGAGATTTTCGAGCTTGCCCCCGATTCCCCCGACGGGCCTCTTGCCCTTGCGGAGGCGGAAACTTATCTTTCAAACCTTGAATCCGCCGAGTTTTATCTTGAGCAAGCGTCGGCTTTTTCGGTAGACGCAAAAACTATAGCGAGCGTG
>JAGBKP010000108.1 GCA_017635875.1 Selenomonadaceae bacterium
GACAGACGAAGATGAAACAGACGAAGATGAAACAGATGAAGAAGAAACAGATGAAGATGAAAATGATGAAGATGAAACAGATGAAGATGAAACAGACGAAGATGAAACAGACGAAGATGAAACAGACGAAGATGAAACAGATGAAGATGAAAATGATGAAGATGAAACAGATGAAGATGAAACAGATGAAGAAGAAACAGACGAAGATGAAACAGACGAAGAAGAAACAGACGGAGATGAAACAGACGAAGAAGAAACAAACGAAGAAGAAACAGACGAAGATGAAACAGATGAAGATGAAACAGATGAAGAGTCCAATTCTAATGCAAATAAGGATAATAATGAAAATGAGGAAAACAACATCACGAACACTACTACTACGAACAATATTACAAACAACACTACTAATCAGCAAACCATTAACAATACCACAAACACCACAAACACTACTAATCAACAAACCATTAACAATACTACAAATACTACAAACACTACAAACACTACAAACACTACAAACACCACAAATACCACAAATACCACAAATACCACAAACACCACAAATACCACAAATACCACAAACACCACAAACACTACAAACACTACAAACCAACAAATCATTAACAATACCACAAGTCACCAACGAACTATCAACCAAACAATCAATGAAAACATTGTTAAAAATATTTCTAATAATGTTACAAACAATGGCGGCGGCGTAAGCGCCGGTAACATTAACAACAGTTCTACCGCTCATGTTACCAATACGAGCTCGGGAGGCTACGGCATAAGGTTTGATGCGCCTAATGTTGAACAAAGTACCCAAGCAACTTCAAATCATACTGCCAATATGAATATCACGAGTCCTGAAATTTCAAACAAGGCAACGGAAAGCGGCAGTCCTATTTACGGGGATTCGAATAGGTCGAACATTGGACTTTTCAACGATTCGGAACCCATACATTCTGCGTCAAGTTCGCGTGAAATGTATATGTTCAAATCAAGCGCGGAGGATATTATTCCTCAATCTTCTACAAATGTTCCTCAATCTTTTGGTAACGACTCTACTCGCATAAATCCTCTCGATGCAGATCCTCAAGCAGTTCCCCAAGCAAAAGGACGCTATGTAGACGATTCGCCCGGTTTAATTGAAAAATTAAGACGCAGCGGATTGGAAACGGGACTTCTTGCAGGTCTTATGGTAAAAAGAGCGGCTAATTCCGCAAAAGATAAGATGGAGGAAAATCAAAGAGAACGCAGGGCAAAAGAAGAAAGAGAGCGTCAAAGACAAGAGCAGAGAGAACGCGAGCAACGAGAACAAAAAGAAAAACAACGTAAAGAAAAGGAGAAACAGGCAGAAGATCAAGAAAATCAAGATGATTATGATGAAAATTCTTCTGCAAATGGTTTCAATGAAGAATAAGAGGTGATTGTATCGTGGAATTTGCAATTTGGATATATAACGCTCTTGATGACGGTCAGGTAAAAAGGCTTATGGGGGATAATATGGATTTATCCGTTAGGTTTAACGAAAAATCAAACACTCCCATATCTCCTTTAGGAGACAAAAAAGAGGAATTGGCGCTTTTCGGAAGCGCGATTACGTTTGTAAATCCGGTAATGGAATATAAACGAGTGAAACGCGTGGCTTTTACTCGCGAACCTTTTTGTGGCGGATATGAAACGAAAAGTTTGACGGTTTTTCCTGAAGAAGGCGAGTATGAAGAAATAGGCGTATCGACTCTTTTGGTAAAAGGGAGACTTTATTATGCCGACAGTGCGGTGGCAGATACGTTGAAACTTATGAAATGGGCGGCTGAAAAGGCCGACAACAACGGAAAAGGATTTCGCACGGTGGCATTTGCATCTTGGCAAATAAAAAACGGTAAAGATGCTAAAACCACTAATTTCAGAAAAATTGTCCTACCAAAGGCTTTTATAAAGAGCTATAAAGAAAATTATAACGATAAAGACGGTATGGGTTCCTTCAAGGCAGTTTTTCAACAATCCATGTCAGAATTTACCCCATGGGAGGACAATATTTTTCAAGTAAAGTTGCATCAACGATAGTTCCCGTGTGAGTGATAAGATTAGCCTTATCCATTTGAGCAGTAAAGACTCGCTCTCTCGCCTTAAAATTGTTCGATGAAGAGATCGCGGATAACGCGCTCTACCAGTCAAAGGAAAACGGACGCGATTGTTACCACTTTTTGCCGACAATTTGACAAACTAAAAAGCAGGGCAGAGAAAAAACTAAAATTTAGTTTTTTCTCTGCCCTGCTTTTTTATTTTATATATCCTAATTTTTTCAACCAAGCGACAATGTCAGGTTTTACGCCGTCTTGATTTTCTTGCAGACGTTTTCCTCTGATACCCAAGCCTTCGCGAAGTTTTGCGCCTTTGGCGTATTTTGGAATATTATCTTCTTTTCCCGTCAACACGTCTCCTGCGGAAGTGCAAAATGGAATGATTGTTTTGCCGTTCCAGTCGTAGCTTTCAAGAAAAGTGTATACCGGCATAGGAAGTTCGCTCCACCATATCGGATAACCCAAAAATACGGTATCGTAATCCTGCCAATTTGTAACTTTACCTTCAATAGCAGGACGAGCGTCGGCGGAAAGTTCCTGTTTAGCTACTTCCGTACATTCCCTGTAATTCGCCGGATAAGATTTGACAGGCTTAATTTCAAAAGTATCCGCACCAACGGCTTCGGCGATTATATCCGCCATAATATGAGTGTTGCCTTTTTCAATATTGCCGACTTCGTAATTATCCCCCGTTCGGGAAAAATATACCACTAAAATTTTATTTTGCATTTTGCCCTCCGCATCTTTCGTTGCAATAATGCTTTTCTCGTGGCTTGTCCGCGATTTGTTTTCGGCGGTATTGCCGCAAGCGGTGAAAAACAGCAACATCACTAACGACAATATACTTATAAATATTTTTTTCATATATACACCTTATTTTCTCAATGAGTTTTCTTCAAATATTGCAAATCGCCGTACCAATATGAAGCTGTCGTCCCGCCGTCAATAAGATAATCCGCGCCGCTTATAAACTTGCCGCGCTTGCTCATGAGAAATTCGGCAAGTTCGCCTACTTCGTCCGGCGTACCAGCGCGTCCCGCGGGGCTTGCCTCAAGCATCTTGCGATAGCCTTCGCCGCGCGGGCCTTTTAGTTCGTCGTTCGCTAACGGCGTTATGATAATGCCGGGGCTTATGGAATTTATCGTCGCGCCGCGTTTGCCCCAACGAGTCGCTTCGTACATAACCCTTAAAACATTGCAACGCTTTGAATATTGATACGCTTTTAATGTGTCCGTAATTTTTTTCAAGAAATCCAGTTCCAAAAGTTCTTCCGTCGGCGTGGTGGCTAGTTTTGTGTTCTCATCTTCGGGCAACGCGCCCAAACGATGACCCGATTGAGAAGAAATAACAACGCCCGAGCCGCCTTCGGCGATAATTTTTCCAAATTCCTCCAAAAGCACCGCCGTCCCGTAGAGGTCTACTTTTAGTATAGCCTCAACGGGAGCTTGAGAGGGCGAAACTCCCGCCGCATTGACGAGGTTTGTAATGTTTCCGAAGTTTTGAGCGTGTTCTATAATACTAATCACCAATAAAAAGCTTTGTTTTTTATTGACTTTATGGTATAATAAAAATGGTGATAAAAATGAGTAATAGATATAAGTTTACAGAAGCAGATATAAAATGTATAAAAAAAGCAAGGAAAGAAAACAAAAATAA
>JAGBKP010000109.1 GCA_017635875.1 Selenomonadaceae bacterium
AGAAAAAATAATTTCATTCGTCAGCATTTCAACAAAGCGTGCGGGAGGAGGGAGATTTAAACTCCCCCCTTCCTCCGATTGACACCCCCACTTTAGAAGTGGGGGACATCTAGCTTTGTTATTATTCGCGGGAAGTTTTCGTCTTGTTACTCCCTCCGCCCTTCGGGCACCTCCCTCAAAGAGGGAGGCGAGCCTTGCCCTCCTCTTTTAGGAGGGATGCCGCGAAGCGGCAGGGAGGAGTTCAAGCGGCTGTGAATAGTAACTTTTTTTTTTGCAAAAACTAAAAAAAAAAAATAAAAAAAAGCTTGACAAATTGGCGGGGGGGTATTATGTAAAGATAAAGGATGAAAGTTATTTTTCGCGGTTGTGGCGGGATAATCGCGAGAATATCTGCGCCTATAATAATACCGTATTACATATACAAAGTTTTAGGAGGGAATTTTATTATGAATTTTTCTTTTGATTTGCAGTTGTTTGATGATCCCGACCCCGGACCCGGAGCTCTCGATATTGATACCTCCGGCGGCAACACCGAATATTATCTTGGGGATGATGATTGTATATACATAGAGAATGACGGGATGTCTTATCTTTTTGACAAAGTCGAGAGACCTTGGCAGCTCAAAGCTGCCATACTTTTCTTAAGTGGGAAAAGACAAAAATATTTTATATACATTGACGGGGAAAAAAACGAACATGGATATCCTGTCCACGAAGTCAATGCGAATGATATTACGTGGAAAGATAATGTACCAGATGGAGAGATTGTGTCTGTTACGTATAATAGCACAGAATATACTGTCTCCGGCGATATCCCCGCCCCCAAGCCCGAAGATAAGACCGACGACATAACCATTGACAACAACGATCCAAAGCAAGAGACCGAAGGCATAAAAAAGACGGCGGACGGCTCCGTGGAAGTTAACGATACCAGCGGAAATATTGGAAAGGTAACTTTGCAAGACGACAACAAAGTAGTTTTGGGTTCGTTTAAAGACAGCTTGGAAGTCAAGGTGGCTGCGAACGGAAAATCAACCCTTGAATTTGCCAACTCCGCAGAAAAGGATTTAGTTGTCAAGAGTGTTACATTAGATACAGGCTCGGTTATATTGGGCAACAGCGATCAAAAATTCAGCTTGGGAAGCGGAACGAAATTAGATAAAGACTTAACGGTTAGCGCAAGCGCGGGCAACGCAATATCGCTGTCGGGCGCAAAAGGCGAGCTTAAATTGGTCGGCGCAAATTCCGGCGAAGACGTTTCTCTTGAGATAGATACGTCGATTAAAGGCTCTCTTAACAGAATGGATAAAGTCGATATAGACGCTAAAACAAACGACGCTAAAGTTGAATTGGAAACTGTGAAAAATTCCGGAGTAGTGATAGAAGGCGGCACAGGCGACGTCGTTCTTGACGCGGTAAGCTCGGGCGCAGAGGTTTCCATAAACGGCTCGGGAACTAGCGGAAATATAACAATAAGTTCGATTACGGGCGCAAGCGGCGTGACGATAAGCGGCGCAAGCGGCGCGAATAAAACTGTTTCGCTTTCAGAAACGGGCAAAGAACTTTTGCAGGTGGATTCAGCAAGCGGAGCGGCGAGTTTCGACGTCAGCGGTTGGAGCGAGTCCAACGGCTTATCGGGCAAAGGCAACGTATTGTCCATTAGCGGCAGTATCGACGACTTGGAAGTAAATAGCGTAAGTAACGGCAAGGTTTCGATTACATCGGGAGTAGGCGGAAATGTTACAATTCAGTCTGCGGGCGCGGGCAGTTACGGCAAAATCGGGCTTAACATCAAGACAGACGAAGGCGATAGCACCGCGTTATTGGTCGGCAAAGACAGTATGAAATCCGCGGCGAACATTAAATTCGACAATTTCGACTATATCATAGCGGACAAAGACAAGACGCTAAACCTCGGCGACACGAACAAAAAGACCGTAGTGCTGGCAAACAACACGGACGAAAAGCATTGGGGCGACGGAACCGTATATAAGAACGTCGCGACGATAACGTCTTCCTCCGCGGGCAAGAGCTTAATCATAGGCGGCGTGAATAATGAATCCGTATGTGTGTCGGCTAAAGGCACAAGCGACTCGATATGGGGCGGCAACAACGGCATAGGCGACTCTATATCTCTGACAACAGGCAAAGACGAGATAGTCTTCTCCGGCTTTAACGACGGCGTGGACAGCATCGCAAACTATGAATACGGCACCGACGCGGATAAAGCGAACGCTATCCGTTTCTTGGACGGCATAGGTTACGTTTCATCGGACAAACATAATTTAACTTTCGGAGCGGACGACTCTAACGGGGTTGAGGTTTCGTTGAGCGGAAACACAGCAGGCGACAAAGTCGCGTACGGTTTCGGCACGGAAGGCGAAAAGTACGTCGCTATGGTAGACGCGACGGAAAACGGCAAAGGTAGAATAACCTACGGTTCCGACGTAAACGTATATATCGGACAGGGCGACAACTCTGTTGTCAAAATCGATTCTACCGCAAAAGAAGTTAAACTAGGCTGGGACGGCGGCGCAGGCTATGTAAACATAGGCGGCATAGACGCGGCTATGGCGGCTGACGGAGCGGTTATAGTAGGCACGACGGACAACGCGCAGAGCATAGCGGGATCTTCGAGAGGAGCGTCATCGATTTCCGGCGGCTTTGTTGCGGAAGAGTGGACGGACGACAACGCCGATACGTTAGTAGGCGGCGGCGTAGCGACAAAGACCACGACCTTCTTCGTAGGCGACAAAATGGGCAAAGACGAAATACAGAATTTGTCGAGCAAGGACAATATCGTGTTCCTCGGCTCGAAGTATGAAGATTTGGTGAAGTTCAATCCGGAAGCGACGGAAAACAGCCTAACCTTCAAATTCAGCAACGGCAACACGATAGAGGCAAGCGTAGTAAGCGGCAGGAAACTTTCCAACCTGACGGACGTATCTCTCTACTTCGACGACGGAACGTACGTTTGGAACGGCTCCGAATTCGCAAAATCGGAGTAACAGCCGATAAGCCCATATTAAAGTTATCCGCAAAACTTTGATATGTGAAGAAGATCCCTCCTTAATATAGAACGAAAGCCGCCCCAAGGTCTTTTGACCTTGGGGCGGCTTTGTTTTATGTCATAATATTTCAGACAGTAGACTTATTATCTAATTTCTTAAAAAACTCCTCCCACCGCTTCGCGGTTCCCCCTCCTCAAAGAGGAGGGCAAGCCTTGCCTCCCTCTCTGAGGGAGGTGTCACGAAGTGACGGAGGGAGTAAATAACTGCTCTTAAAAAATAAATTTTTATAATTTGTCTACAGTCTGTTTATTTTGCAATATTTTTATAGCGAAAAATTGAAATTGGTAATCTTACGATTAAAATCACGCAAAAAATTATTAAAGTTACAAAAGAAACAACATCGCAAATTTTAAAACCGTTAAGTCCCGCGTAGCGAATTTTTACTGTATGCTCTCCTTTGGGAACTCTTACTTCCATAAAGCGATTTTCACCCGAATATACTTCTAATCTGTTTCCGTTTTCGTCTTTTGCTTCGTAACCTTTAAAGTAAAAAAGCGGAACTTGAATTTTTGTATCGTGGTCGGATAGATACGAAAATTCTAATCTTACGCCTTGTTTTTTTATATCGAAAAGTTTCGCGTCGGTTTTATAATCTTTTGAACTGTATACTTCGTTTTTTTCGTTTCTGAGTTTATAAAAATCAATATCCGCGTATAGATAATCCTCTTGCACTCTTACGTTTTCCGTCGTATACGAGGGCAAATTTTCCGCGGATTTATAATCTCTTATAGGGGCGTTGTTCTCGTCAAAATATACGGGAAAACGATCTTGAAACGAAACAAATATCGAAACGATACATATTAAAAAAGCCGTCGAACCGATTAAATATTTCTTTTTGGAAATATCGCAAAACAAAGAGCCGATATAATAAATTACAAATACCAAACCGAAGGGAACAAAACGAAGGGGAAATTGAAAATTCGGCAAAAAAGAACCGCCCGGGATATTATTTTCTATCCACTCCCAAGGGAAATAATTATGCGTTGCAAAAAGAACAAAAGCGTAAGCAAAAACGCTTGTTATAAACGCTTTGTTTTTCCTCGTACGCTTTAAAATCAAAAGCAAAACTAATAGAATAAAAATGGGCAGACCCAAATGAAATTGTTCGGACGCTATTGTTTCAAAATTTACGGAAAACCGATGCAAAGAGTCCGCAAGTTTCGGATTATTTATATGAAAATCCACCGTTTTGTAAAAATACGCAAAAGGCGCGGCAAACCAAATATTTAACAATACGCCAAACGCCGCAGATTTTAAAATCGCCGCTCTTTGAATTTTATTTTTTAACGCTTTAAAGTTTAAAATCAAAATCGCAAAAATTAAAAACGACAATATAACCGTTGTAACAATATGGGTTTCAAAAATTATCGTAAAACCTATAACCAAAAAATACCAATATTTTGCGTATTTTTCATCTTCAAGAATTTTTATAAGCGCGCCAAAAACAAGGGGCAGGGCAAAGAACGCCGTATAATCACCGACGGCTGCGCCGAGCGCGAAAAAGCCCATCTCGGAGCCTTGCAAAAATAAGGCGGCGACCGCTCCCTTTCTTATGTTTTGCGACCAAATCGTAAAACCCAGAAACGCTGTTAAAAGCCCCAAGAACACCAAAAATATCCAAAAAATATTCCAAGAAAGCGCAAGCGGCGCGCCTAAAATCCTAAGAAGGGCGGGCAAATACAGAAGTAAATCGGGGTACATTACTCCGTCTAATGTGCCGTAGCCGTTCATCTGATAGCCGTGCACACGCGCGGGAAATTCTCCGCCCAAAAGCGATTCCTTTATGCCTTCTATTCTGTTTAAATGAAAAGGAACGTCGGTATAATTAAGATATTCGGTCGAATAATACGGGTAAACGTAAATTGCGCCAAAGACGAGCAAAAGTAACGACCAAAATTTCCATTCGTCCGCATACAAAATTTTATTCGATTTTTCTTTTGTCGTGTTATCCATATTGCGTTTTTCCCGTCAAAACAGCGACAACTGGTCGCTTTCACTCATACCCTTCAGGCAGCCGTGAGTTTGCAATACTTCTATGTTCGGTTTAGACAGCGAGGCGCGTTTCCTTAAATTCGCGATAGAGGTAAATTCTCCGTCTTTTCTCGCTTCTTGCACATTATGCGCCGCCACGCCGCCCATTCCCGATAAACTCGCAAGCGGCGGCAAAAGCGTTTTGTCGTCTATAATGATGAATTTTTCCGCGTCGGATTTGTATAAATCGACTTTCGCCACGCTAAATCCGCGCAAAAACATCTCGCTTACGAGTTGAAGCACCGCAAGGATGCCTTTTTCCTTTACCTCAAGCCCCTGCGTTTTCGCTTTGCTCTCCAGCGTCTTAAGCTCGCTTCTGACAAATTCTTGTCCCTTAGTTACAACCTCCGCGTCAAATTCGTCCGCGCGAATCGAAAAATACGCCGCATAATACGCAAGCGGATAATGCACCTTGCAATAGGCTATGCGAAACGCCATCATAACGTAAGCCGTGGCGTGGGCGCGGGGAAAGAGATATTTTATCTTTTGGCAAGACTCGATATACCATTCGGGAATATTCCCTTTTCTTAAAGTTTCCACGACTTCCGGCGCGATTCCCTTGCCTTTTCTCACGTTTTCCATAGTTTTAAACGAAAGAAGCGGCTCGATGCCGTTGTGAATGAGATACATCATAATATCGTCGCGGGCGGAAATCGCGTCTTTCAGCGTGCAAGTGCCGTTTCTGATGAGTTCTTGCGCATTTCCGAGCCACACGTCCGTGCCGTGGGAAAATCCCGAAATTCTCACCAAATCGCTGAAACACGAAGGATGCGTGTCGTCTATCATTTGACGGGTGAAATCCGTACGAAATTCGGGAATGCCAAAAGTGCCGGAATTTGCGCCGAGTTCTTCCGGCGTAAGTCCAAGCGGCTCCGTTGAGGAAAAGAGTTTTAAGGTTTCGGGGTCGTCAAAGGGAATGGTTTTAGCGTCTCTGCCCGTTAAATCTTCAAGCATTTTTATGACCGTCGGGTCATCGTGCCCAAGTATATCAAGTTTCAAAAGTTTTCCGCTTATGGAGTGATAATCAAAATGCGTGGTAATGGTGTCTTTTTTCTTGTCGTTCGCGGGAATGTTTATCGGCGTAAAATAATGTATGTCCATATTCCTCGGGACTACCATAATTCCCGCGGGGTGCTGCCCCGTCGTCGCTTTTACGCCCATTACGCCGCTTGCCATTTTTTCGATAAACGCGCGATTTTTCCGTATTCCCTTTTCTTCATAATATTTAATAACGTAGCCAAACGCCGTTTTATCCGCTATGGTGGAGATAGTTCCCGCGCGGTACGCAAAATCTTTGCCAAACATTACTTCCGTAAATTTATGGGCTTCCGGCTGATAAATTCCCGAAAAGTTCAAGTCAATATCGGGCTCTTTGTCGCCGTTAAATCCCATAAACACGGCGAAAGGAATATCGTGACCGTCCTTAATCATAGGTTCTTTGCAATTCGGGCAGTCTTTAGACGGCAAATCGTAACCGCAACCGACCGAGCCGTCGGTTATAAACTCCGAATGTTTGCATTTTTCGCAGCGATAATGAGGCGGCAGAGGATTTACTTCCGTTATCCCCATCATAGTCGCGACGAAAGACGAACCCACAGACCCCCTCGAACCTACCAAATATCCGTCGATATTGGATTTTTTCACGAGTTTTTCCGCGATTAAGTAAAGCCCGGCGTAGCCGTGACCTATTATCGGCGTAAGTTCCTGCTCCAAGCGTTTCTCTACAATTTCCGGCAAATTTTCGCCGTACATTTCCCTTGCGGTATCGTAGGACATTTTCCGCACTTCGTCTTCCGCGCCGGGCACTATGGGAGAATATGTGCCGCTTGGTATCGGCTCAAATTTTTCAATGGAATCCGCTATTTTTACGGGATTTTCGACAACCGCCGCGTAGGCTTCTTCTTTAGGCAAATAGCTAAACTCGTTCAGCATTTCTTCCGTGGTGCGAAAATAAAGCGGAGGCTGCATAGCCGCGTCTTTATAGCCTTGCCCCGCTTGAAGTATTTCTCTGTATATAGCGTCCTCCGGGTTTAAAAAATGCGAATCGCAGGTAGCGACAAGCATTTTACCCATTTTTTCGGCAATAGAGGCGACTTTTAAATTTATGTTGATTAAATCTTCGTCGGTGTTTATATTGGGGAATTTTTCCTCGCGTTTTAAAAAAGCGTTGTTACCGATAGGCTGAATTTCAAGATAATCGTAAAATTCGGCGATTTTTATAAGCTCCTCGTCGCTTTTTCCCGCGATAATGGCGCGAATGAGTTCCCCCGCCTCGCAAGCGGAGCCTATAATAAGCCCTTCCCTAAATTCTTCAAGCAAATTTTTGGGAATACAGGGACGCGGATTTTTCCCCTCAAGATACTTTAGATGCGAAAGCGACACAAGCTGATAAAGATTTTTAAGCCCTATTTTGTTTTTCGCCAAAAGTATTATGTGAAATAATCGCTTTTCGCCTTGAGGCGCGGGCAAATACCCTTCCATTCCGTAAATTATTTTAATATCGAGTTTGTCTTTTGCTACGGTATTCATAGCTTCGGGGTACGCTTGAACGACGCCGTGATCCGTAATCGCTACGGCTTTATGACCCCATTTTGCCGCGGTTTTGATTAAATCTTTGGCGGAGACGACCGCGTCTTTTTCGCTCATCTTCGTGTGGGCGTGCAGTTCGACTCTCTTAACTTCCGCCGTATCCATTCTGCCCTTTGTTTCTTTTAGGGCGAGAGAATCGAGAAGCATAGAATAATCTTTTTCAAAGGTATCGAAACTAACCGAGCCTTCGGCGCGAACATACATTCCGCCCTTAATTTTGCCGACTATTTTTTCAAATTCTTCAATATTTTTTTTGCCCTTGAAAAATTTTTTACAGCTAATGCCGTTTGTGTTGTCTACTATCGAAAAACTAAGAATTTTAGTTCCCGTTTTAGCGGTCGAAACTCTTGGCGCGGTACGCTCGCCCTCCGCTATGTGTCCCTCTATTATGACATGTTTTTCTTCGCCTTGAATACTTTCTATCGGCGTAGAATTACCGAAAATTTCGCGCCCGAAAAGTAAATTTCCCGGATTTTCTATCACGGTAACTTTTTTATTTTCGCTTGCGTTTGTTTTAACGGTTTTTTCTTTCTTTTCGACATTTTCCGAAACGGATTTTTTGGGCGTTTCTTTTACGCTTAACGTTTCTTTTTTTATAATTTTTACATCTGTTTCTTCAATATTTTGCGGAATATTTTTTTCGTTTTCCGCAAAAAAAGCGACTTCTTTTAACTTATATTTATCTCGTACAAAATTTGCGATTTTTTTTAAAATATTTTCGTTTATTTTCGCATTTTCAACGGTAATTTCCCAGCGATTTTCCGTTAAAAATATTTCCGCGTATTTAATTTTAAGCATAGAAAAAGAGGCTCGCTCATCGCTCGTTATTTTCATCCCGTCTGTAAGCCGTAAAAATACTCCGTCCTCTTTAGGCCGAATAAAATAACTTTTCATTAAGCGCACCTCTTTGTATTAAAATTTATATTCTCTCGTAAATTTTTCTATCCAAACATCTTTTATATGGTCGTAAGTTTTTACGACGATTTTATCGTCATACAGGTAGAGCGAATTTGTCCAAAGCCCTTTTCCGTCGAGCGTCGGATTATGTATATTTACTATGTTTTCGTTATAGCGATTTATATTGTCGTCGGCAAAACTTGAATTTGTCGGCGGCGTATGCGTGTGTCCCGATACCCATAGGCTCCCTTTGGGCGCGTCCTTTAAAATTTCTCTTAACGCGTCGCTAGGCTGCGCCGTCGTATTCGGCGTATTTATCTTGTCAAAATATTTTTCAAGCGTCCCCATAAGCGGCGCGTGACAAAAAAATATCATCGGAAAATCTTGATGCGCCGCAATTTCATTTTTTAACCATTCAAGCTGTTTTTGCGAAAGTTCCACGTTCAACTTGCCGCAAGCGTCAGGCGCAAGGTAAAGCAATCTGTAATTGCCTATATTTCGCGCATAGTAAAGGGCGGGCATTTTATAGCGTTCTTTAAAAGCGTTAAGTTTTACTATCTGCTCATTAGGAGTACACCGCTTAAGTTTCCCCTTTTTGCTCGGTTTGTCGCGGTACGCGTACTCGTGATTGCCGATAGCTATATAATACGGAACGGGCATCTCTTTTAAGAATTTATCCACTGACAAAAATTCTTCTTCGTTCCCGTAGCGCGCGGGAAAATCCCCTAAAAGCGCGGC
>JAGBKP010000110.1 GCA_017635875.1 Selenomonadaceae bacterium
CTTTGACGGCTATTTTGCCGCCTGAACTGCGTCAGAAAAAACTCGACGTAGCCTAGCTACGACTTCGTTTTTTCTTCCTTGTCAGACGACAAAATCTCTCGTCACATCACGCCGTCAGGAGTTTACCAACACGCCCTAAATAAAAATGGCAGTGAAAAAACCAAGTTTTAGTTTTTTCACTGCCACTTTTGATATAAAAACAACGCTATCTCTTTCTCAATTTTTCCGAAAGTCTTGTGCCTAAAAACTGCACAAGTTGTACGAGCAGTATTAAGATTATAACCGTCGCTATCATAATTTCAGGGCGGAAGCGTTGATAACCGTAACGAATTGCCAAATCGCCGAGCCCTCCGCCGCCTATCGCGCCCGCCATAGCGGATTCGCCCACAAGCGCGATTACAACCGTCGTAAGCTGCGCCACTATGCTTGGCATTGATTCCGGCAAAAGCACTTTTGAAATTATTTGAAAAGGCGTTGCCCCCATTGAAAGAGCCGCCTCTATAAGTCCGTACGGCACTTCTTTTAAAGAAGTTTCCACTTGCCGCCCGATAAACGGCACGGACGCTATCACAAGCGGCACCATCGCCGCCGTTGTTCCTATCGCGCTCCCCACTATAAATCTTGTAAAGGGAATAATCGCCACCATTAAGATTATAAAGGGAATGGAGCGCACGGCGTTTACAATGCCGCCGATTATTTTGTTTAAATTTTCGCTTTCGAGTATGCCACCTTTTTCCGTAGTGTAGAGTAAAACGCCCAAAGGTACGCCGAGGATTGAGGCTATTATCATAGAAACAGTCACCATATAAATCGTTTCGCCGAGAGCTTTACCGAGCAGAAGAATCATTTCGTTTGACATAGCCTATCACCTCCAATTTTAAATCCTGCTCCGATAAATACGAAATCGCCTTATAAATTCCGTCCTCATCTCCCATAATCCCTACAATCATACGCCCGAAAGGCACTTTTTGTATCTCGTCCAAATTCCCGAAAAGCATGGTGCACTCAACGGGACAAGCGCGAATCATACCTGCAAGCACGGGGTCGTCCGCATTTTCGCCGATAAAAGTGAGGCGAAGAAGAAGATAGCTTCCCTCGACGTATTCCTGCACAATCTCGCCGCCTCGAAAAGCGACGGGAAGTTCGTTGGAGAGGAGCGCGCTTATAAATTCTTTCGTGATGTTTTTCTGCGGATTTGTAAACACTTGAAGCACGGAGCCGCTTTCCGCGATAACGCCGTTTTCTATGACGGCGACTCTGTCGCAGATTTCCTTTATAACCTGCATTTCGTGGGTTATTACCACAACCGTAAGGGATAATTTTTGATTTATAATATAGATTAAATCCAAAATGGATTTTGTGGTCTGCGGGTCAAGCGCGCTTGTCGCCTCGTCGCAGAGCAAAATTTTCGGGTCGTTGGCGAGCGCCCTCGCAATGCCCACTCTCTGCTTTTGTCCGCCGGAAAGTTCCGAAGGATAGTGATTTGCTTTATCCTCAAGCCCCACAAGTTTTAAAAGGGACATAACCTTATCTTTTATTTTGTCCTCTTTAGTATTGTCAAGTCTTAAAGGAAAAGCGATATTGTCGTAAACCGTAGCGGAAGAAAGCAGATTAAAATGCTGAAATATCATACCGATATGTTTTCTCGCCGCGCGAAGCTCTGAAGCGTTCATCGCCGTCATATCCTCGCCGTCTACATAGACTTTTCCCTCCGTAGGCGCGTCAAGCATATTTATGCAGCGTATAAGTGTGCTTTTTCCCGCGCCGGAAAGCCCGATAATGCCAAAAATTTCTCCTTTTTTTATGTGCAAATCAATTCCCTTTAAAGCGTCAACTTTCGCCTCGCCGGTATCGTACGTCTTTTTGACTTTTTCAAGTTTTATCATAAACTCACTCGTTTCTTTTAAAACTTTTACCTACTATCACCATACATTTTCGTATAATATCACCTTATTATTTAACTGTCAAAATGAAAATAGACGATAGTATAATATCAAATTTTATTGATATTACTTTGCAAATATATTATAATAGTCGTAAAAATAAGTTAATTTTTCTATATTAAAATGCCGTAAATCCGTATTATTTTTTCGTCAGAAAAAATAATTTCATTCGTCAGCATTTCAACAAAGCGTGCGGGAGGAGGGAGATTTAAACTCCCCCCTTCCTCCGATTGACACCCCCACTTTAGAAGTGTGGGACATCTAGCTTTGTTATAAAGAAATTTTACAAAATTTTAGGAGGATTTATGAATACTTTTAAAACAATGCTTTTAATGGCTCTTTTGGGCGGCATTATGGTGGCTATCGGCGGAGGCGTCGGAGGACAACACGGCGCAACCTTAATGCTCATTATTGCAGTCGGTATGAATTTTTTTACGTATTGGTTCAGCGATACTATGGTTTTAAAGGCATATAACGCCCGCGAAGTTCAAAGAGGCGATTCTGCGGAGCTTTACGATATGGTAAAAAAACTCGCGGATAACGCGGATCTCCCTATGCCAAAACTCTACGTCATAGACAGCGGAGAGCCGAACGCTTTTGCAACGGGCAGGAACCCCGAACACGCGGCGGTTGCGGTTACTACCGGAATTATGCGGGTGTTAAACTATAACGAATTATCGGGCGTAATCGCGCATGAACTTTCGCATATAAAGCATCGCGATATTTTAATATCGTCTATCGCCGCCACCTTTGCGACGGTTATTTCTTGGATAGCGCAAATGGCGCAATTTGCCGCGATTTTCGGCACTCGCTCGGACGACGACGAAGGCTCTAACCCCATAGCGTCGCTTCTTACAATGTTAATCGCGCCTATCGCGGCGTCAATAATTCAAATGGCGATTTCAAGAGCCAGAGAATACGACGCGGATAAATCCGGCGGAGAAATTTGCGGCAACCCGAACTATTTGGCGGAAGCTCTCAGGAAAATCGAGTACTACGCATTAAATATGCCGCCTATGGAGGCTGCGACTCCGGCTACAAGTCATATGTTCATTATAAATCCGTTTGCAGGCGTCGCAAGCACAATGCAGAAACTCTTCAGCACGCATCCGCCCACGTCGGAAAGAATCGCAAAACTTCGCGAACAAGCGTTAAGATTAGGGAAAAGATAAGGGCATCTCTAAAAACATTTCTTTCTTTTTCGCCTGTGCCCTTTGGGTATATAAGAAAAAGAAAGAAAAGAAGGGTTTTTAGAGGTTACCATAATAAAAAATTTATTCAAAAATTTTCAAAAAAATTAAAAAAGGACTATGAAAATTCGGTAAATTGTGATATACTTTAGGCAAAATAAAATTAAGATAAGGAGGAGATTTTATGGCCACAGTAAATGCAACGCTCTCAAATTTTTTCGGCGTAGCGGAGCTTGCCAGCCGTGGCATCGGTTCGGGCGAAACTCGCTCTCATCCCGCTATACCGACGTTTATGCAAGACGTGGGAAAAATTCAGGGCGTAAATTACGCTAAGTCTTTTTCCGAGTCTGTAATGGGCAAGGGCGGTTTGACCAACGCCGTCAATAATTACAGCGAAGAAAAAGATTCCTTTAAAACGGAATTCAAAAACGCTATGGACAAGGCAAAAAAGACTGCGGGCGGGCTGAACAATTTAGACTACGGTCAAGAAAAAAAATCTCCTCTGAATACTTTAAGCCAACACCCCATCGGGTTTAAAGATTTAAACAAGTCCGCTAATGCGGAAAAAATGCAGGACGATTCAAAAACGGACACAAGCAAATCTTTATTGAAGCAAAAAGACACGCTCCTAGACGACGTTGAAAAAGAAAACAAGGAAGAAACGGAGCTTGTCAACGAATCGCGTATAACTCCGCCATTCCAAGCAGAAATTGAAGACAACGTGCCGAAAAAAGACGACACCGCTATAGGAGCAAATCCTGCGACTTCTGACATAACCCCCAGAGCGACGGACGCAATATCTTTTGACGCGTCAAAAACCGCAGGCGCGGTGTCAAATATGATGGAGGAATACAACGACACCGTAGGCTTCTTGCAGTCTAAGATCGGCACTTCCGAAAACTTTGACCATTTTGCTTCGTCTTTTGCCGCTAATTCGGAACTTACGGACGATATGGATAAAATCGGCGTGCAGGTTGAGCCTGCAACGGGTATGGTATCCGTAGATACAAAGACTTTAACCGACGCAATAGAAGATTCTCCGGACAATGTAAAAAATATTTTAGGCAAGAACGGTTTCGGAGGAGCTATTGAAAAGAGCTCGGAAGCAGGAAATTTTGGCGCAAGCAAGATGTTCCCCTCCATTACGGACGCGTTTTTAGATAAGCACGAAAACTTAAAGGGAATGTATAGTCAAATGCGTCAAGTTACTTCCACCCCTCGCGGAAATCTTGGAAATTTAATGGATACGAATTATTGATGCTATAAGAAAAGGCAGAGCCTATGCCCTGCCTTTTTTATTGTTTTGTTAAGTAAGGAGAGATTTTTTTGCATATAGTTTTAATAGAGCCGGAAATCCCCGGAAATACGGGAAATATCGCCAGGCTTTGCGCAGGAACCGCGATTGAGCTTCATCTGGTAAAACCCTTGGGATTTTCCGTGGACGACAAACATTTAAAACGCGCGGGGCTTGACTATTGGCATTTGGTAAAAGTGCATTATCACGAAAATTTTGACGAGGTTTTGGAAAAATACCGAAATCATAATTTTCACTACTGTTCCACAAAAGCGGCTAAAGTCTATTCCGACGCTAAATTTGAAAGCGAAGATTTACTCGTTTTCGGTAAGGAAACCGCAGGAATCCCCGAAGAAATTTTAAAAGTAAATTGGGAGCGAACAATAAGAATACCTATGCAAGAGGACGCAAGATCGCTGAATTTATCCAACGCCGTGGCTGTTGTAGCGTACGAGGCTCTGCGGCAACAAAATTTTCAGTCGCTTTTAAAAACAGGCGGCGGATTAAGAAATTAAATAGCACTCTAAAAACTTCTTTTTCTTGAAAGAAAAAGAAAGTAATGTTTTTAAAGATTATCTTAACATTTTTCCCCATAAATCCCAAAAATCGGCAAATCGTCGTACACCAAATTCTTATCCTTACGCACAATTTTTGAAATATCCGTATCAAATTCCACTTTAAACCCGATGTTTTTTAGGAGTTCAACGTCCCATTTCGGGCGGGTATGAGTGCTTATACGCAAACTTGCCTTTATATCGTTGCACTCTTTCACCATATCTGCCGTTACGTCAAAATGCACGTCTTTTTCCGTATTTTTTTTGACAAACTCTGTTCTTCCCACATCGGAATCAAAATTTAAAAGTATTCCTCCTCTTTTTAACACGCGATGCCATTCCCTATACGCCTCCATAGCGTCCAGTAAGGTCCAAGTGAGGTTTCGGCTTACTACCGCGTCAAAAGATTCCTGCGGAAAGTAAAGACTATCCGCCGCCATTTTTATAAATTCGGCGTTTAGTTTATATGCGGCGAGAGTTTCTCTCGCCGCTTTTATCATACCTTCAGACATATCTATTCCGACGACGCTATGCCCCTCTTTAGAAAGTATCGCCGCAAAAAATCCCGCGCCCGTGCCGACGTCCAGGATTTTTAGCGGCTTTTTATTTTTCAGACGCGACAAAATCAAATCCCGCCAAGGCGCGTAGTTCTCGCTTTCAAGTTCTTTTCTTCTGAGTTTTGAAAAATCGCCGCTGCGCTTATCCCAATATCTTTCTATTCTAATCTCAATTTCACATTTATTTTGCAAAAGTTTCAACTCCTATTTCTTATCCAAATTCGCGGTAATTTCGTAATAATCGGAAGGATGGGCCGCAAAGCCTTCCACGCCTTTTTTCATCACAAGGGACATACGAAGATGCGAGGCGTAAAAAAGAGCCGCGTCGTCAAGGACTCTTTGAGAGAGTTTTATGCCTAAATTCGCGCGATTGTCCGCGCCGTAAGTGTTATGCAATTTGCTTAAAAGTTCCATTATAACTTCGCTGTCGTAAAATCCCGCATTGTCCGGCGCCCCGCCTAAAATATGCCCGTTAAAATAATATTCGGGGTCGCCCGTTGGCGCGGTTACTATCGCTTTCGCGAAAATATCGTATTCGCCCTTCTTTAAAAATGCTTTATAGTTATCCGTAGCGTTTACGTCAAGTTTTACGCCGATATTTTTTAACGCAGCCTCCGCGTATTCCGCCAAAAGCGGAAGTTCCATTCTTGATGTATAAGTAAGATAGCGTAAAGTTAAATTTTTACCGTTTTTATCAACATAACCGTCGCCGTTTGAATCGGTGTAACCCGCCTCCGCCAGAAGTTTCTTTGCGCCTTCGATGTCAAATGGCATATCTTTTACTTTATCGCCGCCGAAAGGAAGATTTGCGGGAAAAGGCCCTATAGCCGCCGTTCCGTTGCCGTTCAACAGATTTTTTGCGAAGTTTTCCTTGTCTATCGCCATAGAAATTGCTTTTCTTACACGAATATCTTTTAAATCTTCGTTTTTAAAGTTAAACGCCATTTGATAGACGCGACTTGTTTCTACTTGAGAAATTTTATAATCGGCGTTGTCTTTAAAAAGCGCGATAGACGCGTATGGAAGTCCCTGCGCCGCGTCGATTTCTCCTTTTTGCAGAGCCATTGTGAGAGTGTCGCCGTCGGTTATGCTCTTTACCACTATTTTATTCATTTTAGGCTTCGTTTTGCCCCAATAATTATCGTTTTTGACAAGCTCTATTTCAGTATCGGTAACTTTCACCGCTTTATAAGGCCCCGTGCCTATAACGATGCCGTTGTTTTCGCCCTCGTCAATATCAACGATACAACCGTAAGGGTCTGACAGCGCGTTTAAAAGTGCGGGCATTTTTTCGGTAGACCTTACGGTTACGTATTGACCGTCAGCAGTAACGGAATATACTTTTAAATCAAACGGCGCGCGGTCGTGGCGGGCAACTAAATCGTCCAAACATTTTTTTACAGACTCGCCGGTTACTTGTTTTCCGTTTGAGAAATGCGCGTTGTCGTTTATTTTAATTTTTACCGTAAATTCATCAATTTGTTCGTAACTTTCCGCAAGCCAAGGAACAAGCTCCATTTTATCGTTGAATTTAAAGAGCGTCTCCCCTACTCCGTAACGAATACAAGACCAACCGCTGTAAGACTTGTGCGGGTCCAGCCCCGTGTTTTCCATCGCCACGCCGTAAGCCATTGTGCCGTAAGTGAAAACTTTGTCGTCCGTCGCGGCTTTTTCGCCGCCGCAACCTGCGAGTAAAAGAGCGACGGAGAAGAGAGCCACCGTCAAACTTTTTTCGATTGTCATAAAATTTCCTCACTTTCTAAAGGGAATCTTTAAAAACCGTACTTTCTTTTTCTCTTTTCTTTTTCTTTCAAGAAAAAGAAAGAAAAGAACGGTTTTAGAGCTTACCTCACATCAAGAACATCTCTAAGTTTATCCGCGAGCGAATTAAAAACCGCTACGGTAATAAAAATCGCGACGCCGGGAGCAAGAATAATATGTGGAGCGATTTGAAGATAATTTCTGCCGACGTTCATCATCTGTCCCCATTCCGCCGCAGGAGGTTTTGCGCCAAGCCCCAAAAAACTAAGCCCCGCAAGCCCCATAATAACAGCGCCTATGTCAAGCGCGGCGGTCACTATTATCGGCTCTATAATGTTCGGCAAAATATGCCGCTTTAAAATATTAAAATCGGTTCCGCCGGAGATTTTCGCCGCCGCAACGTATTCGGATTTGCTAACGGCAATGGTAAGACTTCTTGCTATTCTCGCGTATTTTGGCCAAGCGATAACTATAATAGAAAGCGCGGCGTTAAAAAGTCCGCCGCCCAAAACGGCAGACATCGCTATGGCGAAAACCATTTGCGGAAACGCCAAAAATATATCGCCGACGCGCATTATAAAGCCGTCCGTTTTCCCGCCGATAAAACCCGCGAACGCGCCCACGATAACGCCTATAACGCTTACGGAAATAACAACAGAAAGCGAAGACAAAACGGTAATTTGCGCGCCCATTATAATGCGGGAAAATAAATCCCTTCCGTATATATCCGTCCCCAAAAGGTGCGAAAAATTCGGGGGCTCAAGTACGTTTTCCGTATCTTGAAGATACGGGTCAAAAGGCGTAAGAAAAGGCGCAAATACGGCGATAAAAATTATAACTCCCGCCGAAACGAGATATGGCAAAAGTTTTCTCATAGATTGCCGCCAATCTTAACTCTTGGGTCTAAAACCCCGTACAAAATATCCGCAACAAGATTTATGACCACATAAATAACCGAGAGCATAAGAACATATGCTTGAAGCATCGGATAATCACGCATATTTATTGCGTCCACCGCAAGTTTTCCCACGCCGTCCCACATAAAGACGGTCTCAACTATCGCCGCGCCGCCCAGTAGCGAGCCGACGGAGAGCGCGACAAGCGTGATAAGCGTAAGCGAAATGGATTTTAACACGCTTTTAAAGAGTATGTTAAATTCAGAAATACCCCTCGCCCTTGCTCCAATTATGTATGGTTTATTAAGCTCCGATAAGGTAAGCGCGCGAATTTGCCTTATGTATTTTGCCGTCATAGCGACGGAAAGCGTCGCGGCGGGAAGTATTACCCCCGTTAAACTGTCGCTTAAGCCTACTATAGGAAATAGATTTAGTTTCAGGGATAAAAAATAAATTAAAAGCAGCCCGACAAAGAAATTCGGCAAAGAGTTTCCGATAAAAGAAAAAAATCGTATGATTAAGTCCAATTTACCGTTTTGTTTCACGGCGGCGATTAGTCCCAAGGGTACGGACACCATAAGCGTAAGAGCCAAAGAAACCGCCGTAAGCAGAACGGTTTTCGGAAGTTTATCCAAAAAAGTATCAAAAACGGCATAGCCGGAGATATAAGAATTGCCAAAATCCAAAAAAATCGCGTTTTTAATCCAATTAAAATACTGCGTCCAAAAAGATTCGTTAAGCCCGAGCGCTAGGCGTTTGGTCTCCATAACCTCTGCGCTCGCGCCGCCCGTTTCGCCGTACATCATATCGACTGCGTCGGTCATTGAAAGGCGCATCATAAAAAAGGTGATAAAAGTCAAGCCGACGATTATTGGGATTAGTTGAATTAAACGATTTAATATGCGTCGTTTCATAGAGAATTTCTCCGTTAAAATTTTTACGATAATTTTAAAAAAAATTTACGCAAAAAAAAAGTCCCCCCTATGGGGGGTTACTCTATAAATTTATCAAGAGCCGCGTTTAACTTTACCAAAGTTTCGGTGTCGCCTTGCTGTACAGCGTCAACCACGCAATGTTCGATGTGGTCTTTTAAAATCAAACTCTTTAATTTTCTGATTGAAGAACTAACGGCGGAAAGTTGCACAAGCACCTCGCTGCAATCGCGCCCCTCCTCCACCATATTTACAACGCCCTCCAAATGCCCGATAATGGTATTTAAGCGTTTTTTTACCTGCTTTGTTTGGGTGTGCGAATGAGTATGCGCGTGAATTATCTTCGAGCCGTCGGGCAAAATATGTTCGTGAACGTCGGGCATTGTATCACTTCCTAATAAAAAATAAAATCCTCATAAAGCATTATACTTCAAGAGGATTTTTATTTCCACAAAATTTTTAAGCAATTTCGCCGACGCGGGTAACATCGCTTATCGAAACTTGATAACTCTGACCGTCCGAATCCACGATAACGGTCGGAGTGCCGTCCGAAATGGAAACGCCCGTGACTTTTCCTTCTTTCGGCTCGGTGGAAGAGATGGGATTGCCTTCCTCGTCTTGCGATTGATAGGTGTAATTCCACTGCAAACTCTGCCCTATCATACTGCTTAATTGCCCGACAAGCACGGAGGTGTCAAGGTTGCTTACAAGTTTAGAAACTTCCGCAACGCCGGACGATACGTTCGTCATCTGTTCAAGAGCGGAGAACTGGGCAAGTTCTGCGACGTATTCGCTGTTGTCCTGCGGATCTAACGGGTCTTGATACTGCATCTGCGTAACCATCAATTTCAAAAACGCGTTTTTATCGAGCTGACGATTTGCGGTTTGATTTGCCGCCGCGTTTTGGGCGTTGTACGCATCCAAAGTCTGCGTAATTCCGTTTTGGGTGATTGTATTTAAAGAATTTGACATAATCTTCCTCCTGCTATACTAGATAATCAACGCCGTCATCGGCGGAAATGTTCGCGTTTGAAACATTTGAAATATTTGCCGCGTCGTCTTCAAATTGCAACGCGTCCGCTTCGGCGTTTCTAAACGCGCTGTTAGAAGAATTGCCTCTGTTTTGCTGCCAAGCCTCGCCGCTTTGACCTTGAGGCAAACCGCCGTCCGAAAGTCCCGCGTAAACTTCCGCTTTATCAACTTTTATACCTTGATTTTGCAACTCTTGACGAAGTTGCACGAGAGAATTTTCGACTATATGACGGACTTCCGCATTATTCGTAAAGAAAGATGCGGTAACCGCGCCTTCGCTGGATACAGAAATGCGAAGGGTCATATCTCCCAAATGTTCCGGCTTTAAACGAATAACCATTTCAGAGCCGTTTTCCGCGCGAATAAGTCGCGCCTGCTGAACTATTTGTTCTCTCACATTGTACGCGTCCCTGGGCGGCGCGGTCGTAGGCGCGGTTTCCCTTGCGCCCGTCGTATGATTTGAATTTTGCGTTTCAAGAGTATTGGCAAATTGCTGGTTGTTTTCCGCGCGATGCGGTTCGGTTTTTGAAGAACTGTCGAAATTGAAGAATTCTTCTCTTCCGTCGTTATTGAATAAAGATTGCTTTTCGTTGTTCTCGCCGTTGTTCAAATTCTGACCGAAATTGTTAAATGTTTCGCGAAGCGGTAAAACCTCGGCGTCGTCAATTTCAAGCGTAACGCCCGAAAGAATATTTTGCGGCGCGTTTTCGGCTGCGGGCTTGGCGTTTTGCAAATTCGCCGCAAAAGGCTCCGCTTTTACCTCTACCGTTTTAGCGTTCGGCAAAATAATTTCTTGCTCCGTTTGCTTTTGCTGCGCCGCTTTAATATCGACAGGCCCCGCTTTTATATCAATATCGCCTTTTAAATTGTTATTTGCAAGAACATTGACCTCATCGACAAATCTCGCGTTCTTTACATTTGTGTCCGTATTTGCCGAAGTTACGTTTATAATCGGCTCGTTTTCCGAAACAACGGTTTCCTTTGCAAATTTTGTGGTCGTATTTGTAAGAGCGGAAAGCGGATCAGCGTCTTGCGTTTTAGCAAGCACAGTCTTGCCGTCTTGATTAGAAAACGCTTCGCCGAAAACTTTTTGCGCGTCTTTCGTATTTAATTGCAAATTGTTTAAATCCACCGCGCCCTCATTTTTCGGTATATGTTGCCCTGAGAGCATCGCGAGCATCTCTTTATTTTTGCCCAAACTTTCGCTTGACTGGGGCAAAATACTGTGAAGATTAAGATTTGCCGCTTCTTTCGGCGTAAATTCAAGTTTTGTTTCGGTTGCAACCTCGCCGTTTTCATCTAATACTATAGGCGCAAGAGACACCGCGCTTATGTTTTCGGCGATAAAATTCTCGCCGGAAACTTCTTCCGTTGCGGCTTCACCTGCGTTTACATCTTTTGTTTCGACTTTGCCGTCGTTACTTTTTTCACTTTTGCCTTCTTTTGGCATATCTGCGTCCGTGCTTGCGCTTTCAGTCGCTTCCGCCAATTTTGCGTCATTTTCCGCGACCTCTGCGCTTTTAGCCAAATCTTTTACATCCTGTAAAGTGAGAGAATCTCCTTTTGATTTTGCCAATACATCGTTAAAAGAGCCGTCCTTTCCCGCCGCATTTCCCCTTGCGGACATAACGGCGGCTTTTCTGGGCGCCGCTCCTTGCGCGATAGACATTACTTGACTGGTATTCACTCAACTTCACCCCTTCCAATTATCTTATCGTAATTTTATATCGTTTTATTAAATTTTTTTTGTAATTTTTGTAATATTTTTGAAATGCGTATAATTTAATATATTAAATTATACGCATTTCAGAATATTTTCGTACAATTTCTCAAGTTCCTTCATATAGTTATTTCTGTCCATAAGCGGCGAATTGAGCATAATATTTCTTAAACTTTTTCTTAAAGACGCCAAAAGCTCCGTATCGCTTGCCAAAGTTACGGCGATTTCAACATAATTTTTCTCGTTTTTTGCGATAAGTTCGTTTAAATTTAAATTTTTCAAGAAACTTACGCCAAAACGCGAGCCGTGGCGATTTCCGCCCAACGTGACAACGGGAACGCCCATCATCAACGCCTCTAAAGAAGTCGCGCCGCCGTTATACGGAAAAGTATCAAGAGCGATATCAATATCGCTATACTCCGAAAGATAATTTTCGCCAAAACCTCTAAACTCAAATTTTTCCGCAGAAATTCCCAAAAGCTCCATTCGCTTTTTTGTATATTGCAATCCTTCGACGGAATCAAAAAGCGAATGTTTTAATATCATCTTTGAATGTGGAATTTTATTTAAAATTTCATTCCAAATAATTAAAACCTCGTCGGTAACTTTTGAAAAATTATTAAAGGAACCGAAAGTAACATAACCGTTTTTTAAGTAAGGCAAAGTTGAAATTTCGGGAAAATTTTTAAAAGGCGTATAACAAAAATGACTATGATTTAATCTGTAAAGTTTTTCCGTGAAATAGGGAGAATTAACTTCGGGCGCGGTGTAAATATCCGTTAAAAATCCATCCGTTTCGCGGAGCCCCGTGCTTAAAACGTAACCTATGCCGGATATTTGCAAAGCGGCGGGTTTATACTTAAAAACGGGAAGCGCGTTTTTTGAAGTATGCCCCGATAAATCTACCAAAATATCTATCTCGTCACCGCGAATCATATCCGCGATTTTTGAAAAACTTAAATTGAAAACATCTCGCCAAATACCGCCGCCGGATTTTAAAATTTTTGTAACTTCGTCCAAAGCGTTTCCCAAATTATAAACATAAATAATAAACTTATCGGGATTATAATTTAGGAAAAGCGCGGCGGAAAAATCCGAAACAGGGTGATTATGCAAATCCGCCGACAAATATCCGACTCTTATTTTTTTATGACTATATTTTACTTTTTCATAAGGTTTAGCGTTTAATTCTTTTAAAACAGAACGATACTTTTCATAGAAAAAATCCATTTCTTTAGCGGAAAAATCGGATGCGCCTCTTGCAAATACAGCGTTGCTTATCTCCGTTAATTTTTTTTCGACGTTAGGCTCAATTTCCGCAGATTTTAAAAAAATTTTCGCCGCTTTTTTTGTCTTTCCTATTCGCTGATAACTTTCCGCCAAAATGCTTAAAAGAATCGCTAACAAATTTAATTCTTTGGCGTTTTTAAAAATTTCCAAAGTTTCTTTTACAAAATTTATCAGCGTAATATACTCTCTTTTTGAACGCAAAATATAAGCGTACAATACGGTTTGCGGCAAGGTTTTTATTTTCGTTTTTTCCCAAAAATCTTCAAGAATTTTTTGCGCCTCGTCGTAGTCTTTATTCTCCCATAATACCCGCGATTTTTCATAGACTTCGTACCATTTACCCTCTAATTTTTCCATCAATGTTTTATCTCCGATTGTTCGTAACTTCCGTCGCCTATAAGTCTTAACTCTATATTATGCTCGGCTTTGAGGGTAGAACGATGCCCAACGCTTACAATGCCGGTTGACTGCAATTCGGTTTTCAAAAGTTCGTACATTTCTTTTTCAAGAGGCTCGTCCATAGCGGAGGTCGCTTCGTCCAAAAACAGCCATTTCGGCTTCTTGATAATCGCGCGTAAAATCGCAAGCCGTTGCTGTTCTCCAAGAGAGAGTATTCTGCTCCAGTCGTCGATTTTTTCAAGAGAATCTTTTAACTTATTAAGCCCGACTTTTTCCAATAATTCGTCAAAATTTGAAACGCTTTCCGCTTGCGACGGATAGCAAATCGCCGCTTTTAATGTTCCTAGCGGTAAATATGGTTTTTGAGGTAAAAACATCATATTTTCGTCTTTGGGACGAATAACTTCGCCGTCGCCATAAGGCCAAATTCCGGCTAACATTCTTAAAAAAGTGCTCTTTCCCGCGCCGGATTTTCCCATTACAAGAATACTTTCTCCTTCTTTAAAATTTAAATTGCAATTATTTAAAAGTATCTTATCGTCGGGAAGTTTTATTGTAAGATTTTTTATGACTAAATCTCCGCAGCTATGTTCTTTTACTTCAATATTTTTCTCAACGGAGGAAACTTCGTCTATATGCTCTTTAAACCCGGAAAGACGATGAACGACAGCGACAAGTTGCGCTATGGTGTCGTATGCCGTAACAAAATACGAAAGCGCGTCTTGGACTCTGCCGAAAGCGGATATTGTTTGCATCAAGCCGCCAAGAGCCATAGCACCGGAAAAATACTGCGGCGACGCCAAAATTAGCGGCACAATAACGGCTAATTGAGCGTAACCGTTTACGTAAAAATTGAGGAGTTTTGTCTTTTTCATCAATCCCCAAAAGTTTGATACAACGAAGGAAAATCTGTCATTAAAAACGCTAAGTTCCGAATTTTCGCCCTTATAAAAAGCGATGCTTTCGCTGTTTTCCCTAACGCGCATCATACTGAAACGAAAATCGGCTTCGTAGCGTTGTTGGTCAAAATTAAGGACAATAAGTTTTCGCCCAACGAGATGCACAAGAAAAGTTCCGACTATGGAATAAGCGAGCGAAATCCAAAACATATAGCCGTAGACTTGAAATTCGTAATTCCCGATCGGCACGGTAAAAACGCCGGACAAATTCCAAAGCACCACGCCAAAAGCCGCAAGCGTCGTAAGCTCTTTTAAAAATCCGACGGAAAGCATTAAAATTAAATTTACAAATTGGTTTATGTCTTCGGAAATACGCTGGTCGGGGTTATCCGTATCGCTCTTTAAAACTTGAAGCCGATAATAAACCTCTTTATTTAGCCAATGGGAAAGATAATTGTTCGTCATCCAAATGCGCCATTTTAACTGCAACATCTGCCTTAAATAAATGGCGTAAACCGCTATAACGATATACAAAAAAGCCAAAAAAGTAAATTTTCCAACAAGCGGCCAAAATAAATTTTGTTCATAATTTTGCAACGCGTTATAAAATTCGTTGTACCAAGAATTTATCTCGACCAAAAGATAAACGGCGGCAAAATTCAAAGCGATAACGACAAACAAAAGCCCTCTCGCTTTCCATTTTTCTTCCGAACTCCAATACCCCTTAAACAAATCCCAAGTGGCTTTAAAAATATTTTTTTTCTCCATAATTTTCTCCGTAAAATAAAAATTTTCGTAAAAAACTACCGCTATTTTATCATATATTTTTTATCATTGTCAAAAAAATAAGCGTTGAAGTATCATTGGCAACACTTCAACGCTTTTTTCATTTAAATTTTACACATTACTCTTGCAATGAGGGCAACTTCCGCCGCAAGAGGAAACAACCGCGTTCCCTTCCGCGCCGCAAGAGCAAGAGCCGGAAGAAAAATGCCTGTATACGTGGCGAAGGGCGAAAGCAAGCCCTGC
>JAGBKP010000111.1 GCA_017635875.1 Selenomonadaceae bacterium
GATGTGGCGAGATATTTTGTCGACTGACAAGGAAGAAAAAACGAAGTCGTAGCTAGGCTACGTCAAGTTTTTTCTGACGCAGTTCAGGCGGCAAAATAGCCGTCAAAGCGCGTTGGCGGGGTTTACCAACACGCCCTAGTCTATTTTAGCATATTTTTGGGGAAATTGCTATTGTTTTAATTTTTGCGGGGATTTTATTTCTGTCAACAACTCGTCAACCAAATAGCCGTCGCTCATACAATGTATATCGCTTACGCCTTCGCGCATAAGGTTGTAAAGATTGGAATGATAAAAAATGTCGAGCGCTTGATTTAAATTTATTTTTTCTTCTTTAGCGAATGAATTTACTATACGAGCGTATTTTTTTTGCAATAAAACGGGATGCGCCATCATACTTTTTCACTTCCCTCAAAATTAAGATATTCGTCTATAGAATTTTGCGTACGGAAACATAATTGTAAATTGGGCTTTTCATAGCGAAGTCTTTTTATAGCTTCTGCTTTGTCTATTAAACCGTCAAGAAAAAGTTCCAACGTATTAAAAACTTTGTCGTTAGCGATGCCGCCTTGTATTATATCGTAAGCGGACTTATCATCCCCTTGACGGCAATTTATGACAAAATCCAACCATTCCAAGGAATATTCCGTGAAAATAAGAACGTTTAATTCTTTATAAGCCGCTTCATTAAAATCATAGCGCGAAATAACGCCTTCATTACCGCTCTTTTTAAAACGAAGGCACCAATTATACGCTTGTTCTTTTAGTGGCGTAACATAAAAGCCTTTGCCAAAATCGACTTTTGCTCTTGAATGGAATATGTCGGGCGAACGCACGACTACAGACGAGCCGTGATAGACTTTCATACTTTTAACCCCCTTTCGCGCATAACTTCCAAAATATCGTCCACAATGTAATCCTTGCCTTGAGTATGAAGGGAGTCATAACACGGGACGATATACTTACAAAGTATGTCGCTGTCGGTCGCAAGCATATCATATACCTTATTCCCCGAAATTTTTAGTCTTTCGGCAATACTTTCGATACAAAAGAAAACGAATTCCAATTCGTCTATATTCCCAATCATTTTACACACCTATTTTTGAAAATTTGTAAAAATCATACGTCGTCGTCAAAAAATACCAACTCGTTTGACAGGGCTTTTCTTAGACCGTACATAAATTTTTTGCCCGGGTCTATTTTTTTCGCGTAGTAATCCGGCACTTTTTCGATAAAGAGTCCCGTCGCTCTTGCGGCGTCTTGTTGATAGTGCCCGAAACAGTACTTTATCGTCGGATATTTTTCTTTTAAATAGCGTATAAGGGCGATATTTGCCTCAAGCTGCGCCTCTGTCAAGTCTTCGATTCCGTTTTTGCCTCCGACGTTTTCAATGCCGATGGCGCACCAATTATAGCCGATAATGTGGCGGTTAAGCGCAACTTCGCGCGTTAGGCGGTAAATCGTTCCGTCTTTGTCTACCAAAAAATGTGAGGCTACATTTAGCGTGCCGTCACTCATCTTTTCGTCGTAAAAATATTTATAAACGCCGTCGGCGGAATTAGAGGCAGTCCAATGGACTACTACGGCTTTGGGCTCGATTAAAACTTCGTCTTTGCCGTAATGCTCCATAGCGTATTCGCGTATCAATTTTTCTCTTTCAAAAGTCCACAAAATGGGTCTGTCGATTATGACGGGCTCTTTTGCCAAAACCTCCGATGCGAGGATAAACATAAACGAAACCGTCAAAAATAAGCGGAGTATTTTCATAACATATCCTTTCTTTATTCAAAGGCAAAAGAAAAAGACGTTTTCGGCAAAATATACTTTAACATAAAAAGTTCGTTTTCCGAAACTTTTGCGACGACGTTTACTCTTTCGTCGCTCGGCAAATCTCGCTTTATAATCTGAAGTTCGCCGTTGTATCTTTTGTATAGAGCGTTGTCAAGGGTGATGCAGCCTTTTTTTCGCTCAATGTTGTTTTCGGGCGGTATTTCGCTTTTTATTAAAAGCCTGCCTTCTTTTGCGCGGATAACGTCCCTTGCCTCGTCCGCTCTTGCGGTGAAAGCGTTTTTAAGTAATTTTTTTAATTCTTCGTTATCGGTTAAAAGTTTTGTTTTTAAAATGACTTTATTTTCTTTTAGCGTTGATAAATGCTCAAGTTCTTCTTTAAGCGGCAGACTTTCGCTTATAAATACGCCGTCAACACCAAGCGCGGCAAGATGACGCATAGAGAGGAAAGTATCCGTGTCCCTGTGAAATTCGAGCGTGGGAAGCCCTTCAAACATAGGGCCTCTTTTTTTGCCCGCGCTTGAAATAAACGCGCTTATCTTTATATTGTATTTTTTTAGCAAATTGTTCTTCGCCGTGAAAAATTCTTCGGAAAGTCCCGTGTTTTTTCGCGGATAAAAATTGTGCAGGGCGTCTATATTGCCAAAATCGGCGCGGTGTTTTTCCAAATTTTTCAAAAATTCTTCGTCAACCGCGCTTGCGTTTAGCTGGATTTTAATGTTTTCGCCGTTCTTGCTTAAATTCGCCGTTTCCTCCTCGCTATATCCGTCGTCGAGGCGTATTGTCGTAATCCCGAGTTTTCTTAACCCTTTTAAATCCTTTGGGTCTATGCCCAAAAGATCGCAAGTTTTAGGCGAAATATCCGAAATTACCTCCATATCGTTGTTCTTTGCGATATTTAAGATTATTTGAAGATCCCTTTTAAAATTTTCCCTATTGGTTTCGGGTATGTTAAAAGAGGTAAACAGCCGCTTTATTCCGCATTTGGCGGCGGTTTCGATCAGCACAATGTTTTCTTCAAGCAAATTGTCAAGTCCGGGGTATATAGATATTCCGTTATTCATATTTTTTTAACGCCTCCTTTAGATTAGGCGCGGCTTTTAGTATATTTTGGCTTACCTCAAGCGAACTATGAGTGATGAGCATAAAAATCGCGAGTTTCGCGCTGTAATTCGCTTCTTTTAACGCTTTTTCGCTATCTTCGCGAGTAGCGTTCGCGGCGGTCATAACTATGTTTATCGCTCGCTCGATAAGTTTTTCGTTTGAGGTTTTAACGTCTACCATCAAATTTCCGTAAACTTTCCCAAGTTTTATCATCGCGCCGCTCGTTATCATATTCAGCGTCATTTTTTGCGCCGTTCCCGCTTTCATACGGGTGGAGCCTGTAATCACTTCCGCGCCCGTCAACGGATTTAGCGAAATATCGGCAAATTCCGCGATTTTGGGATTTTTTACGCAAGCGAGAGCGATAGTTGTTGCGCCGATAGAGCGCGCATATTTCAAGCCGCCCAAAACGTACGGTGTGCGTCCCGATGCGGCTATGCCGACGAGAACGTCTTTATTTGAAAAATTTCTCTTTTTTAAATCGATTTCAGCAAGGGTTAAGCTGTCCTCCGCGCCTTCAACCGCTTTAAAAATCGCGTCGGTTCCGCCCGCTATTACGCCTTCCACCATATCGCAGTCAACGCCGAAAGTCGGCGGACACTCTGCCGCATCCAAAACGCCGAGTCTGCCGGAAGTTCCCGCGCCGATATAAAAGAGTCTGCCGCCCGCAGCTAATTTTTCCGCGACAACATCCACCGCTTTTGCGATTTCCGGCAAAATTTTTTCCACCGCGAACGCGACGCTTTTATCTTCGTCGTTTATAACCTTTAGCATATCGAGAGTTGAAAGCTCGTCTATGTTCGCGCTTTTGGGATTTCTTGTTTCGGTTAGAAGATTATTTAAATCCATATTATTCCTCTTTGTTTTTTCTTTTAAAACCTTTCTCTCTTTTATCTCACTTTCTATTTAAAAAGACAGAGAGAAAAAAGAGAGAAAGAAAACTTTACTATAAAGAATATGATTTTTAAATATTTTCTTTGGGGTCGTCGAAACCTACTATTATAGTAGCTATAAAGCCCGCGACATAAGAAATGACAATCCCCGCCAAATACGCCAAAATATTGTCCGTTGCGCCTGCAAGCGGCAAGCCCGATATGCCTATAGTGGTCGCGCCGACGGCAAATTTTGCTATAAACGCGCCGCCAAAAGCCGCGCCAACGCAAGCGGTGATAAATGGTTTAAAGAGCGGAAAGGTTACGCCGTATATAAGCGGCTCGCCGATTCCCATAATACCCACGGGAAGTGCGGAGGCTATGGTATTTTTTAAAGTTTTGTTCTTCGTTTTAACATAAACGGCAAGAGACGCGCCGACTTGCCCCGCGCCCGCCATGGCGAGTATGGGAAGAAGCACGGTAACGCCGTAGTTTGCGATTAAATCCACGTGAATAGGCGTCATTATTTGATGCAAACCGAGCATAACGGATGGAAGCCAAATTCCCGCGAGGATAAAACCAACCCACGCGCCGCCCTCCGCTACGGCAAAAGTGGCAAAAGCGCCGATAGCGTTTGAAATAACGCCGCCTAAAGGTTGAAGTATTAAAATCGCGGCTACGCCGGAAACTACGAAAGAGCAAAACGGGGTAACGAATAAATCGAAAGTATTTGGAACGATTTTATGAAAATATTTTTCTATTTTCGCCGCAACATACGCGACCATAATAACGGCAATAACGCCGCCGCGTCCGGGGACGAGATTATCGTCAAAGAGCGTTATCGTTTTTAAAGCGGGGTGCGTGATAAAAGCGGCGAGCGCTCCGCCTAAAATCGGCGTGCCGCCGAAGATTTTTGCCGCATTATAGCCGATAAAGAGATTCATACCCCAAAAGACGCTGTTTCCCGCCGCCGCCAATAGCTGCCATATATTATTGTTTACAACATCGGGGTAAATCTTCGCCGAAATTCCCAAAATTCCCGTAAGCAAGCCGCAGGCGATAAAGCCGGGTATCAGCGGAAAAAAGATGCTCGCTATGGTTTTAAAAATATTTTTTATAGGGGTATTGTTTTTTTCGCGAATTTCTCTGTGTATCTTTTCTCCGTCGAAAACCTCTTTTTTCTCCGCGACGTTTTTAATCAATTCGTTAATCCTTGTCGCGACTTTAGTCGCAACGCCCGGGCCTACGATTATCTGAAATTCTTCTTCGGTGTCGTGCGCGCCCATTACGCCTTGGATTTTGTTTATTCTTTCGATAATTTTTTCGTCCTTGTCACGCAAAATAACCCGAACGCGGGTCATACAGTTATATACTTTCTCGATATTGTCTTTGCCTAAAGTTTCGTATATATCCTTTGATAATTTTTCCGTATCGACCGGCATTGTAAAACCTCCTGAAAGTAAAATGAAAACGTTGTAGCGGGTGATATTATAGCATAAAATCGGTTTTTTTAAAACAGCTTTGGAACGAAAAGAATACGCGCGGAAAAAATTTCAAATTTTTTAAAATTTTTGCAAAAATTTTAATTTTCCCTCTTGTCAAAATCTTTTTACTGTGTTATAATACGCTTAACTAGAAAAGGGGAAATGTTCAAAGAGTCGCGCGCGAGACCTTGAACAGCCGAAACAGGCTTCTCTTTTCTTCAATAGGGAAAGGACGGGATGTCTATTGATGAGTGAAGGTAGTATTTTAACCTGAACGATGTGCGCGGCTTATGAAGAGAAGGCATTTCATCGAGGCAGAGAGCGAATGCTCCGAGGCTATATGAACGGATACGCGCCGTCATCGGACAGAGGTATGGGTCTTTTCCACGGGTGTCGAACTGCTGGCGCGCATGTTGCGTTAGTGGGGCGAATGTCGAGCGTCGTAAGAGGATAGGCAGGTATGCGGCTTGCGGCGGTTGCGACGGGGCGGAGTTTCATCGGAAACTCCGCCTTTTTTCTGTGTAATTTTGCTTTTGTGAAATAAATATGGAAAACATTTTAAGTCTGTGATATAATAAAAATATCCTCTCGGGGAAATAATCGCGTTTATCTTATGGCAGGGACTTAGAAAATTATGAAAAAATTTTTGACTTTTATCGGTATAATTCTTATTATGATAGGAATTTTCGGCATATCTTACACATACAACATAGATCATCGCTCCGCCGACCATCTCTCTGCGTATTGCACGATAGATTTTCAAAGTTCTTACAGCGAAGACGGAAATCTTGAAGGCGCGGTCTTAACTCTTTGGGATTATCGCTACGACGCGTCAAAACTTGAGAACAAAGCCGTGCTATACACAGACGGCGACGCTTGGGAAATGTCGGCTGTCACAAAACAAACCCCGCCCGACGAAAACGGCGAACACCCATTTCAAAGAGAAAACAAACTCTTCGCGGAACTTCCCCGCTCAAGTCTTGCCGCTATTCGTAAAGCTGACGAAGTGCGTCTGAGATTTTATTACGACAACGGGCAAACTATAGATTTGCCACTAAACGCCCCCGATTTGGAATATTGGAAAAAACAACTTGTGCCTTGATAAGTTGTTTAAAATCGTACTTTTCTTTTTTTAAGAAAAGGAATTTTAATATAAAAGCAATAAGAAAAACTAATCAATAGAGTTTGATAAAATTTTTTCTTTCTCTTTTTTCTTTGTTACTTTTTAGAATTTCTTAGCGATTTATCGCTTAGAAATTCTTATACTCTTGAGTGCTTTTTTCTCTTTCTTTTTTATAAAAAAGAAAGAGAAAAAAGAAAGTAAGGTTTAAAAAAACTTTAAAGAAGTGATGATATGAACAGACGCGAATTTATAAAACTTGCGACGCTTACCGCAGGATATTTTATCTTTGGCGGCGCGCATCAAAGTTTTGCCAAAAGCGAAGATTTAAAAAAAGGCTATCGCATTGTTTTGATAAGCGATTTGCATTTGCCTTGGCGCAGTAAAAAATTCCCGAATTCAAAGGTTGGGGAGAAAATTTTCGCGCAGAAGAAAAAAATGTTAACCGATATAAAATCTTGGGGCGATGTTAAAGAAGCCGCGCTTTTAGGGGATTTTCCCGCGCGCTACGGGAACGAAGAAGAATTTTTGTCAGTGGATAAATTCTTAAAAGAGATGCCCGTTCCGTATTATATAGCTATCGGCAATCACGAGTACGCGTACCGCGACAAACCGAGC
>JAGBKP010000112.1 GCA_017635875.1 Selenomonadaceae bacterium
TATGGGAACAAAACAAGCCGTCGCCGAAAAATATACGACGGAAAAAATGCTGGAGTTCGCGAAAAAAAATATAAACCTACCCTCAAATCTTTCGCTTAATAATTTAAAAGTAACTTTTCCTTGGAAACGCACTTTTGAATGCGAGGTTTTCTTTTAGAAATGGGTTAATCTCTAGAATAAAAAATATAAAGCTCCGATTAGATTTTCACATCTAATCGGAGCTTTATATTATAAGGGGCATCTCTAAAATCTATTTCCTTTCAATAATCCCTTTTTCCTCCAATAGCTTAATCATAGCTTTAAGCGCAAGCCCTCGATGACTTATTTTGTTTTTTTCTTCTAAACTCATCTCTGCCATCGTAATATCGCCCACATAAAAATACGGGTCGTAACCGAAACCGTTTTTGCCTTTAGGCGTAAAGCGAATTTCGCCTTCCGCTTTTCCTTCGGTTAAAAGAGAAGCGTTATCCGTATCAATAAAAGCTAAAGCGCAACGATACCTTGCGGGAGATGTTGTTTTGTTCAGCTTTTTTATCTCCGCTATAAGTTTTTCGTTGTTTATATCATCCGTTGCGTCCTCTCCGCCCCATCTCGCGGAATAAACGCCGGGCGCGTTGTTTAAAACTTCCACTTCAAGCCCCGAATCGTCCGCTAAACACGCCGTTTTTGTAAGAGAAGCGTAATGGGCGGCTTTTTTCTTCGCGTTTTCTTCAAAGGTTTTTCCGTCCTCGACCGCATCAGGCAAATCTCCGAATTCTTTTAACGATATGACCTCTACCTTAAAATCCGTGAAAGCGTCCTTCATCTCTCTCACTTTACCTTCGTTTTTTGTGGCTATTACTATTTTTTTCATAGCAAATCCTTTCAAAATAAAAAGGGTTGCAAAAGCAACCCTTTTTTTATTTCTTATTTCACATCGCGAATACGTTTTACGAGTTCCATTTGACCCGCAGCGTATTTTTCGTAGATAGGCTCTACAGCCTGCACGAATTTTGCTTTTTCCGCATCGGAAATTTCGGTTACGACAGTACCTGCGTCAACGACTTTCTTTTTGGAGTCGTTTTCGCGTTTTGCCCAAAGCTCGCGCTCATACTTCGCAGATTCCGCCGCGCACATACGAATGACCTGCTGGTCGGTGGGAGAAAGTCTGTCAAGAGTGCGTTTAGAGATAATCATAATCTCGGGGATTCTGGAATGTCCGTCAAGAGTGTAATACTTTGCGTATTTGTAGTGACCTTGAGATTCGTAGGAAGGCCAGCTGTTTTCCGCGCCGTCAATCTTGCCGCTCTTTAAGGCTTCGGGAACTTCGCCGTAAGGAAGAGGAATAGGCTCTGCGCCAAGGGCTCTTACTAAGTCTTCCATAAGAGGAGATTCCTGTACGCGGATTTTTAAGCCTTTAACGTCTTCAAGACTCTTAATTTCACGCTTGCTGTTGTAGAAGTTGCGCGCGCCACCGTCGTTCCAAGCAAGACCAACGATGCCGTCCTTATCCATCTTGGTTAAGAACTCTTTGCCGATATCGCCGTCCAAAACTTTCCACATATGTTCGCCGTCGCGATAGAGGTACGGAAGCTGCAATACTTCAAGCTCGTGGGTAACATCCGAAAGAGCGGAGAGGCTGACGCGGGTCATATCGACCGTGCCGTATTTAACCTGCTTTGCGACCGCGTCTTCCGTTGCGATTTTCGCGTTGTCATAAATGTCGATAATAACGCGACCTTGCGTGCCCTCGTTGACCAACTCCGCGAATTTCTTTGCGGCGATGGTGGTGGGATAATCTTGCACTTGAATCTCAGAATAGCGAAGCACGATGGTATCGGTCTTCGTGTCCTCGTCCTGCGCCGCGCGTTCGTTGCCGCAACCCGCGAGGCAGAATGCGCCCATTGCGGCAATAGAGAGCGCAGCGAGAATTTTCTTTGTCTTGGTGAACAATGAAACCCCTTCTTTCTTTAAAAATAATTATTCCTGTTAAATAATATCACGATTTTTCAAAATTGTCAATCAAATCAAAACTGTCATACAACCGTTTTAAAGAGGCCGTGTTACTATTCACAGTCGCTTTAACTCCTCCCTGCCGCTTCGCGGCATCCCTCCTCAAAGAGGAGGGCGAGACTTGCCTCCCTCTTTGAGGGAGGTGCCCGAAGGGCAGAGGGAGTAACAATATGAAAATTTTGATTTGAATTTTTAACAATCTTGTCAATCGAGAAAATCCTTTAATTTGCGGCTCCTGCTTGGGTGCCTTAACTTCCTTAAAGCCTTCGCCTCGATTTGGCGTATGCGCTCCCTTGTCACCCCAAAACTTTGCCCCACTTCTTCAAGCGTCCTCGCTCTGCCGTCGTCTAGACCAAAACGCAGACGCAGAACTTTTTCTTCACGCGGCGTTAAAGTGTCAAGCACTTCTTCAAGCTGTTCTTTTAACAGCATAAAAGAGGCGGCGTCCGCAGGCGCGGGCGCGTCTTGGTCTTCTATGAAGTCGCCGAGATGCGAGTCTTCCTCTTCTCCTATGGGCGTTTCAAGGGATACCGGCTCTTGCGCGATTTTCATAATCTCACGCACACGCTCCACGCCTATATCCATTTCTTTTGCGATTTCTTCCGGTGTCGGCTCTCTTCCGAGTTGCTGCAAAAGTCCTCTCGATACGCGAATGAGTTTGTTTATCGTCTCCACCATATGCACGGGTATGCGTATGGTGCGCGCCTGATCGGCTATAGCGCGCGTAATGGCTTGCCTTATCCACCAAGTCGCGTATGTGCTGAATTTATAACCTTTGGTATAATCAAATTTTTCGACCGCTTTTATAAGTCCCAAATTTCCCTCTTGAATGAGGTCTAAAAAGAGCATACCGCGACCTACGTAGCGTTTGGCGATACTCACCACAAGGCGAAGATTTGCGTCCGCAAGTTCCGTTTTCGCCGACTCGTCGCCCGCTCTCATTCGCTGGGCCAGTTCTATCTCCTTTTCTGCGGTAAGAAGATCCACCGAGCCGATCTCTTTCAAATACATTCTAACGGGGTCGTCAATGGTTATCCCGTCGGGAACGCTTACGTCAAGAATGTTCTCTTCTTCGTCTTCCTTACCGTCCAAACCTCCGTCTTTTTTGGGCATTTCGTCCACAATCTCAATGCCGCGTTTACTAAAGACATCGTAAATCTCTTCGATTTCCTCGGTGGATAAATCCTTGTCCTGAAATTCGTTGATAAGCTCGCCGTAAGTAAGCATACCGCCGTTTTTGGAGCCGTGTTCGATTAATTCTTCAATAACTTGGAGGCTCTTGTTTTTCTTTTTGTCGGCGTTTTCATCGTCATCTTTTGCCTTCTCGTTCTTTTTATCGACGGAGCGTTTTATACTATCCGACTTTTTTACATTATCGGCTTTGACTGCATTTTTCTTCTTGGAATCGGTCTTCTTTTTGCTTTCTTTTGTCGTTTCGCCTTCAACTTGCGCTTGCTTAACATCTGCGCCTTTGTCAACGGTTTCCGCTTTTGCCGCCTTCTTGCCCGCGCTTTTCTTTGTCGCTTGTGTTTTTGCTTTAGCCGCGGACTTTTTGAAAGTCTCGGCTTTTTTCGCTTTGTCGGGGGTTTTTGAGGCAGTCGAAGTTTTCTTAGTCGTATCGTCTTTTTTTTCGTTATCCGCTTTTTTTGTTACGGCGGCTTTTTCACTCTTTTTTTTCGAGTTCTCATCCGTCTTTGCCGCTGTTTTCTTTTCCGTCGCTTTTGTCGTTTCGGCGGTTTTATCCGTTTCTTTTTTCGCCGTTGCCATCTTTCACCCTCCTTCCTGTAAATCATCGAGCTTTTTCTTTACTTCTTTAAGTTCCGCAAGCAAACCTGTGTAGTCTTTTCCGTTTGCCATCACGGTTTCAAGTTCCTTTCCCATTTTCTCCAACTTTATCTTCAATTCCTGCTTTTCAAAAGTTTTTAGCGCGTCTATATACACATCGGTCTTTTCGCCGTCGTAATTTTCGACTATTGCCCTTGAAAGCTCCGCAGCGGCGCCTTCGGATAAAGCTTCAATGTTGTAATCGCAGCCGTTTTCAAAGAGCATTTGAAATATTTCTCTTTGACCTTCGTTTTCGATCAGCGCAAGCGGCAAAATTTCCTTTATATAGTCAATGGTGCTTTCGTCCTCTATCGCCTCTTTTATGATAATGCGGCCCGCCTTATCGAGCGCGCTTTCGCGCCTGTTTTCGGCTTTCCTTTTATAATTTGCGCTTTCGGAAAATACGGAAGTCAACCTTGTTACTTTCATTTCGCTTTCAATAACGCCTTCGTCTATCATAAGCTCTTTGGCGAGTTTTTTGCGATACTCGAGTCTTACGGTTTCGTTTCTTACCCCCGCAAGCACGGGCAACATTTCCCTCAAGGCTTTCAGCTTGCCGTCTAAAGTAGTGTAATTCGTGCGCTTTAAAACATATTGAAGTCGAAACTCCATAAGGCTCATAGCCTTTGGGATAAGTTCCTTAAAAGCGTCTTTTCCGTGTTTTCGTATAAATTCGTCGGGGTCTTTGCCGTCCGGCACGGTTATTACAAAAATCTCCGCGCCTAAGTTCGCCGCTATGATAAGGGCGCGAATTGTGGCGTTTTGCCCCGCATCGTCGCTGTCGTAGCAAAAGTAAAACTTTTTCGCGTACCGCATCAAAAGTTTCGCTTGATTTCCCGTAAACGCCGTGCCAAGAGAGGCGACCGCGTTCTTCACGCCGGACGCGTAAAGAGCGATCGCGTCCATATAGCCTTCGACAATAACGGCATATCCCTCGCTTCGTATAGTATTATAAGCGCGGTCTAAATTAAAGAGGATTTCGCCCTTTTTGAAAATCAAAGTGTCCGCCGTATTTAAATATTTAGGCTCGCCCTTTTCGATTATCCTGCCGCCAAAGGCGACTACCCTTCCCCTTATATCGGTAATGGGTATCATCACGCGGGCGCGGAACCTGTCGTAGACGGTCTTTCCGTCTTTACCGACAAACGCAAGCCCGGCAGAGATGAGCGTTTGTTTTTTTATATCGCGAGCGGTAAAAGCTAAAGTCAGCTTATCCCAAGAGTCAGGGGCAAATCCGAATTGAAACTCGGCTATCGTTTCCTCGCCTATTCCCCTTGAAACAAGATATTCTTTCGCTTTTCTCCCGTACGCGGTGTTAATAAGCGCGCTGTGGAAAAATTTCCTCGCTAGCTCATTTACGCTGTAGAGTTCTGATTTCTTTTTGTCCCGCTCTATTTCTTCCGGCGTTTTTTCCCTTTGCGGCATCTCGATGCGCAGGCGTTCCGCCTCCTTTTTTATCGCCTCAAAATAAGTAATGTTTTCGATAAGCGACAAAAACTTAAACACATCTCCGCCCGCGTGGCAACCGAAACAGTAGAAAAAACCTTTTTCGGGGGCGACGGAAAAAGAAGGGGTCTTTTCATTATGGAACGGGCAGCATCCAAAATAATTGTTGCCTCGTTTTTTCAGCGGCACATATGAAGAAATCACTTTTAATATATCCGTGGACTCTTTAACCTGTTCCACAAATTCGTCCATATCGCGCGCCATAATCCCACCATAAAATTTTCAGAAAATTAAGCGATAGTCTCTTACTTTCGCTTTTTTTGGTAAATATCCTTCTTTTTTTAAAATTTTTCAAAAAATACTTGACAAATTAAAAATTATCATTTTCTTGAGTTATATATTCCTCAAAAATTTTAAAAATCCTTTTTGATTAAAAAATAAAAAAATCCTTGAAAATGAAATTTATATTAAAAATGTTTCGCGCGAAACATTCTTAAGGGCATCTAAAAAAAGAAAAGAGAGAAAGAAAACTTTATATAATTACAATGCGGGATAAAGTATTACATTTTTTATATTAAAGTTCTTTTTCTTTCTTTTGGTTCTTTTCTTTCTTTTTCGCCTGTGCCCTTTGGGTATTCAAGAAAAAGAAAGAAAAGAACGGTTTTTAGAGGTTAGCTTAAGAAATACCGATAATCCCCACGGGAGGCAGGAAAATTTCGGCAAACACAGCCGTTGCGTAACTGTCCGTAAGCCCCGACACATAATCCGCTACAATTGTTTTCTTGCCGAAGCGTTGCTCTCTTTTCAAAAACTCTTTGGGGAGTTTTTGAAGATTCTCGTAAAAATACTCGTAGAGCGAGCGAAGCACAAAAGCCGCTTGCTTTCGGCCATGAGTCAGACGCTCCGAGTAATACACTTTTTCAAACATAAACGCGCGGAAATCGTCCATTGTTTTTTGCACCGTGGGCGTTAAAAGAATGTCGTTTCGGTTTTCCGAGGCGCGTATCATATCGGAGACCATCGCCGTTATCATATCCGCGCTCTTTATGCCGAAATTTTTTTGCACGTCTTTAGGCAAATCTTCTTCCGTCAAAAATCCCGCCCGAAGGCTGTCGTCGTAATCGTGGCAAAGGTAAGCTATCCTGTCCGCCGTCTTTACTATGCGCCCTTCGAGCGTTTTGGGCAATTTATCCCCCGTATGGTTTAATATGCCGTCCTTAGTTTCAAAAGTAAGATTAAGCCCCGCGCCGTCCTTTTCGAGATGCTCGACTATTCTTAAACTCTGTTCGTTATGCTTAAAACGCCCGACAAGTTCGTTTAGCACAGCCTCTCCCGCGTGCCCGAACGGCGTATGTCCCACATCGTGCCCGAGGGCGATAGCTTCCGCTAAGTCTTCGTTAAGCCGCAGTCCACGCGCTATTGTCCTTGAAATTTGCGCCACTTCCAAGCTATGGGTAAGGCGCGTTCTGTAGTGATCCCCTGCCGCGATATAGACCTGTGTCTTATGTTTTAGTCGGCGAAAAGCTTTTGAGTGCAAAATTCTGTCCCTGTCGCGCTGAAATTTTGTGCGAAACTCACATTCTTCCATAGCGTCTTTTCGCTTTGCCTCCCTGCTCTTTGCCGCATACGGCGACAAATATTCGTATTCCATTTCCTCCGTACGCTCGCGCACCGTCATACTTTCGCCTCCCGTTTTATTCTTTTCCCACGACATACTATATTCTTCAAAAGCTTTAATTTTCCTTGCCTAAATTATTTTCCCCGAAAACCTCCGTATAAACCTCGTCTTTAAAAGGATTGTATCGCTTTGTTACGATTGGCTTTTTCTCAAATAAAACCAACCAAAAATAAAAAAAAAAGGTGGAAAAAATTTTTTTCTTATTGTATAATGTTTTTAGATTATTTTCATAAAATACTTGTAAAAAAATTTGGGAAGGGTTGCCTTCCCAAATTTTATATGGGGTGTAGCTTTGTGAAGAAAATATACGGCTATATATTCGGCGCAGTTCTGTTGCTTGCGCTTGCGGCAGGAGGGATTTTGGGCGCATTGTCGTCTTCATCTCTCCAACAAAAAGCGGGAGAGATAACGTCCGATACGGTAAAAGACGTTATCGGTTTACAGACGGAAATAGGAACCGTCCGCGCGGAATCTTTCAACAATATATCAATAAACGATATTGTCGTTTACGACAACGACGGGGAAGTTATGCTTAAAGCCCCGAAAATAGACATTTATTTCGCTCTTTTGTCCGCCGTGACGGATATAAATTCCGCGGTTAAGGAAATCACCGTAAATTCTCCCACCGCATATTTAAAAGTAAGGGAGAGCGGCGAAGTCAATTTATCCGATATAAAAATGGAAAGCGAAGGAGAAAGCGCGTTTAAAAGCAAAATTTCGGTTGAAAACGGAACGGTTTTTAGCAAATACGAAGGAACAGAATTAAAGCTTGAAAACGTAAACGTCAAAGTCGATATTGACGGCGACGATATAAATTACGGCGGCGCGCTTACTAATTTTGACGGCAATATTAAAATCGGCGGCTACCACGGCAAACACGACGATATAAGTTTAAAATTCGAAAATTTCGATGTTAAAAACTACAAAGATATTTTTAAACTCTTGCATACAAAGGAAATTTTGCCCGAATTTGTAAAAATAATCGGCGGAAAATTACCAAACCTTTCATTAAATATAGAAAGAAACGGCGAAGATGTTTCCCTTCGCGGCAAAGGCGAAATAACAGACGGCATCGCGAGCGTTTATGACACCGTTATCGATAATATTAACGGCAACGTCGCTTTTTCCGACAAGAAAATCATAATCGACGCGGAAGCCGCCTCCAACAATCAAGCGGCAAATATCGTCGGCACAGTCGACTTTAGCGATACGCCGACTATGGATTTGGCGGCTAAAAGCGATTCTTTCGATTTAAACGAAGTATTCGCAAAAATTCCGCTTAAAGGCGCGATTGCGCTTGACGCAAAAATTACGGGAACTTTCGACAATCCCGTTGTAGCGGCAAATATAACCCAAGAGAGCGGCGAAATAAACGACATAATTTTAAAAAACACCTCCGTCAAAGCCCGTATGATAGGGAAAAAACTCTATGTCGACGAGGGAAAAACCAATATATTTGACGGCGAACTTTTTGCAAGCGGCGAACTTGACACCTCCGATTTATCGTATATTCTTCACGCAAAAGGCGAGAAACTCCGCCTTGAGTACGCGTCGAATTTTGCGAGCGGTTTAAGCGGACTTTTCGGCGACGCCTCTCTTGACGTGAATGTACACGGAAAAGGCGACGATTTAAACGCGTTAAAAATATACGGTCATATTAAAGGAAATGATTTACACTATCAAAACGTGGATTTAGACAGTATAAGAGGCTCTTTCTACGGCAACGGCGGCGATATTACCGTTGACTATTTAAGCGCAAACCTTGCCAATAAAGGCGGAAGCATCGGGCTTGAAGGGAAAATTTTCCCAAATTCATTAGTAGACCTTTCTCTTTACGCTCAAGCCATAGAGTTCGAAGCCGTTCATAATCTCGTTCCCGCCTTTATAGGGACGGGTCGCGGAGATATTACCGCAAAGGTTTCGGGCAGTATTGACAATCCGAATTTTAATTGCCGCGTTTCGTCCGTGTTCGGTTCTCTTTTCAACGAAAAATACGACAGTATGCGTACCGTGCTATCGGGGTCTCTCGAAAGAATAAATATAGACGAATTTATTTTCTTGAAAGACGGCAAAAATTATTGGCAAGCGTCGGGATATTTCGGAGTCGCGGGGGAAAAGATTTTAAATCTTGACGTAATCACGGACGGCGCAAGACTTGAACATATTGTAAACCTTTTCGTTAAAGACGCGGAACTTACCGGAAACCTTAAAAATACGACTCATATAGGCGGCACTTTGGACAGCCCCGCAGTAACGGGTCATGCGCGCCTTAATCGCGGCAGCGTCAAAGGTATGCTCATTCAAAGCCTTGATGTCGCGTACGCGTTTAATAACGATATATTAAACATTGAAAGCGCGAATTTGACTATGCCGCTTTTGGACGCGTCCGCAAAGGGTACTTTAAACGTAAGCACCAAAGCGATGAATTTTGATATAGACGCGGACGATATAGATATGGAGCGACTGCAGCATAAATTCCCCTACAAAGTGTCGGGGCACGGGACTTTTAAAGGAAAAGTATCCGGCACGATAACAAATCCCGAAGCGGTAGCGGTCGCAAACGCGGAAAGTTTGACCTTCAACGACGAAACAATCGAAAACATCAACATTGTCGCGAATTTCAAGAACAACGCCCTAAACGTTCAAAATCTTGACGCGGACATAGGAGAAGGAAAAATAACGGTAAACGCTTTGGCGGATTTTAAAAACGACCTCGTAGGCATCGGAGCAAGCGTTGATAATGTGGAGATAGAATCTTTGCTTCACATAGCAAACAGCGAGAGCAAGCATCTTAAGGGGAAATTAACGGCAAAAGCTCTGACGAACGGCTCTCTTAAAGAGCCGCAAACCAAAATAACCGGCGTAATAAAAACCGGAACTCTTGCGGGCTACCCCATCAAAGACGTGGAACTTTCGATGAAGATGAACAGACTGCTCTTTGAAGTTGAAAGTTTTAAGGGGTTTGAGGGCGAAAACGGCGAAATTAACGGCTCTCTCGTTATAAAACCGAAAGTGGGACTCTCCGGCAACGTAACCGGCAAAAACATAGATTTCGGACTTTTCACCGCGCTTGCGGGAGTAGACGCAAAAGTTATCGGGAAAGCGGATATAGAGTCTTCGTTTAGGGGAAATTTCAAAAATCCTGCGGCAGACATCACGCTGACAGTGACCAAGGGCGGCATAGAAGGCTCCACCTTTGACACTCTTACCGGCAATTTATCCCTTGATACGGGCAATTTATTGGTAAAAGACCTCGTCGTGCAAAAAGACGTGGGCAAAAAGCATTATATGGCGAGCATGAAAGGCAGAGTGCCGATAAAAGCCGCCATTGACGATGCCGAAAGAAGCGCGAAGTGGGAAGAAAATCCCGAAAATTCGATGGATTTGACGCTTCATTTGGACGACGCTAATTTAAGCCTTATTCCGGCGTTAAGCAAAGCCGTCGAATGGGCGGAAGGCGAAACGGACGGAGAGATAAAACTGACCGGCTCTTTAAAACGCCCTGAACTTCACGGCGATTTAAAGGTTAATAACGGCGCGTTAAAACTTAAAGCGTTGAGAAAGCCCATAACAAATATCAACCTAAATCTCGTCGGAAAGGGCAGAGAAATAACTTTAGAAAATTTCTCCGGCAATTTAGGCTCGGGCAATTATAAAGCAAGCGGCAACGCGGCTCTCACCGACGACGACGACGTAACGTATAATTTTGATTTGGAGTTAAACGCGCTTCAAATAGACAGCGTATACTATACGGGGCCGTTATCGGGCAAACTCAATTTAACGCAAGGCGTGTGGGGCAGAGGCGAAAAAAGGCGCGTTGTGCCGAAAATTTCAGGCAGCATCTCAAGCGAATACGCGCAGATTGTTGTCCCTGTAATCCCCGAATCGGAAACGCCGACGCCGGAAATTTTATTGGACTTGGATTTAAATTTCGGCAAGCGCGTGCATCTCTACGAGCCGCAACTTTACGATATGTATTTCAGCGGGTCGGCGCATTTCGGCGGCTCCACGCTTATGCCGTTTTCAAGCGGTACGATAGAAGTACATCGCGGCGGCGCGATAAAGGTAAGCCACAACACTTTCCGCATAAACGCGGGAGAAATTACCTTTAATCAGCCGGGAACATTTTTGCCGTCGGTGAAATTCTTCGCGGATACTCACGTAGGCAAAACGAAAATATACGTCGCGCTTATGGGGCCTTTGGGTACGGATAAAATCAAACCGTATCTCACGTCTTCGCCGGCTATGAGCCAAACTGAGATAATTCGTTTGCTGACGCTCGGCACGGATTATCAAAAAGACAGCAACGGCACGGACGAAGTGCGCGGAATTTTAATCGCGGGACTTCATATGACGGCTCTTGCCGGAGTAGAAAGAGAACTAAAAAGAGGGCTTTCTCTGGACGCGTTCTCGCTCGCTTACGGCAGCGGCTCGACTTTCCCGAGACACCGTGAAAAAGACGATTATTACAGTATCTCAACGGGAAAATACATAAGCGATAAATGGCTACTTCGCTATAACCAAGGTTTGGGCACAGGTACTGGCAACTACTTAATAGGCTTAACCTACGAGATAAACGACCGCACAGGCGTAATCCTTGAACACGTTGACGGAGCGAATATTGTGGGTCTTGAGGCTAAAATCAGATTTTAAATTTTATATTGTACAAGCAAAAAGGGGCTGTGAAAAAACTTCTTTCTCTTTCTTTTCTCTTTTCTTGAAAGAAAAAGAGAAAAGAAAGAGAAAGAAGCAAAGAGAAAGAAAAGAGAAAAAGAACTTTAATATGTGTTCGCTTATAAAAA
>JAGBKP010000113.1 GCA_017635875.1 Selenomonadaceae bacterium
ATCAAACATAGATTACCTCCGGTATTTTATCTATATTATTTACTTTTTTCTTTTCTCTCTTTCTTTTGAATAAGAAAGAGAGAAAAGAAAAAAGTAACAAAAAAGAAAAGAGAGAAAGAAAACTTTATCAAACTCTATTGATTAGTTTTCTATTTATTGTTTTTTATATTAAAGTTCTTTTTCTTTCTTTTTCTTATAAGAAAAAGAAAGAAAAGTACGGTTTTAAATATTATCATTATTTTTTTCTTGCATAAAGCAAAATGGAAATAATGGTTTTCACGTCAAAAATTTCTCCGTTTTCAATTTTCTTTAACGCTTCGGCAAACGGCATTTTAACTACATTTATAAATTCATCGTCGTCCGGATGAAATTTCCCCGCGCTTAAATCTTCCGCAACATAAAGATGAATAAGCTCGTTTGAAAATCCGACAGTTGTGGCTATGGTTGTTATTTTTTTTATCTTATCCGCCGTGTATCCCGTTTCTTCCTCAAGTTCCCGCATAGCGCAGTTAAGCGAATCTTCGTTTTTATCAAGTTTTCCCGCAGGCACTTCAAGAGTAACTTTTCCTATTGGATAACGATATTGTTTCACCAAAACTATATCGCCGTTAGGTAAAATCGGTAACACGGAAGATGCCCCGGGATGACGCACCCACTCCCTTGTGGCTTCGTTTCCGTTTGGAAGTTTTACCGTATCTCTTTGCACATGAAGCAAAACTCCGTCAAACACATTTTCTTCTGAAATTTTTTCTTCTATAAGATTTTTATCTTCGTCTAATATTTCCATTATATTCTCCCCTACTTTATTATTTTGTCCTTGATAATTTTAGCGTGCATAATCATTTCCCTTGCGTTATCAAGCGCAACAGAAGTTGCGTCAACGCCGGATGCCATTCTTGCGATTTCGTTTACGCTTTCCGTTTCCGTTAGACGCTTTACTTTCGTTTCCGTCTTTTCATTTTTGGTGGATTTTGAAATATAGAGATGCACATCAGCCATAGCCGCAATTTGCGGTAAATGAGTAATGCAAAGCACTTGCTTAAATCGGGAAATATTTGCTATTCTTTCCGCAACCATCTGCGCCGTTTTTCCGCCTATTCCCGTATCTATTTCGTCAAAAATCATACTATTCGAAGACGTGTCGTTTTTAGCCGAAACGGATTTTATCGCAAGAGCAATTCGAGAAAGTTCGCCGCCGGACGCTACTTTTGAAAGCGGCTTTTCCGCCTCGCCGGGATTAGCCGAAAAAGTCATAACAAGTTCGTCTTTTCCGTTTAATTTAAAATCTTCTGATTCCGAAATTTTTAAATTAAATTTAGCCTTTGGCATACCTAAAGCATAAAGCGCCTGTTCAATATTTTTTGAGATTTTTTCCGCTCCGATTTTTCTTCTTTCGGATAAAATATTTGCGTTGTTTTTTAATTCGGTTTTTAGTTTTGCAATTTCATTTTTTAACGCCATTATATTTTCGTCAAAATTTTCTATGCTATCTAATTCATTTGTTATTTTGTTGTAATAATTTAAAATATCGTTTACGGTCGCGCCGTATTTTTTGCGAAGTTTATATATGGTGTCCATTCGATTTTGAAGTTTATCCAAAAGTTCGGGAGAAAAATCCATAGTTTCCCCGTAATCTCTGATTTCATACGCCGCTTCTTTTAAATTCACTTCCGCTTCTTCAATAATTTTCGCGGCGTTTTCAAGAGAATCATCATAACGGCTCATATCGGTTAAATTCTTTTTTACTTCAGATATAGCGGTTAAAATTCCAAGCCCTTCTCTTGAATTTTTACTTAAAAGCGAATACGAATTTTCAACATAAGACGCAATTTTTTCCGCGTGGGATAATCTTTGAATTTTTGCCTCTAATTCTTCGTCTTCGTTTTCTTCTAATTTAGCTTCTTCTATCTCGTTTTTTTGCCATTTTAACATATCGACGCGTTGCGCGTAATTCATAGCGTCCGCCTCTTGTTCTTCCAATTTTTCCTTTGCGTTTTTCCAATCGTTATAAGATTTTTTATATAACGATAATGCGTCTAAAATGGCTTTATCAGAATTATCCAAAAGCGCGTATTGATTTGTTTCTTTTAACAGCGCAAGATTTTCATTTTGTCCGTGAATATCTATAAGAAGCGCGCCCAATTTTTTTAAAGTCGCAAGCGTCGAATGAGTTCCGTTTATTAAAATCGTATTTTTTCCGTTTCTCGTTAATTGCCGCTTAATTACAATTAAATCCTCATCGTTATTTAACGCTTCCTCGTTTAAAAAATTTTTAAGCGTTATATTGTTTTGCGCAGAAAATACCGCTTCAATACGAAGCCAATCCGCGCCAGTTCTTATATATTCGTTTGAAAGTCTTGCGCCTAAAACGCCGCCCAAAGAATCTATCAAAATAGATTTTCCCGCGCCGGTCTCTCCCGTTAAAATATTTAAACCGTTTCCAAATTCAATTTCAACATGTTCCAAAAGCGCAAAATTCCAAACAGAAAGTGTCTTTAACATAAAATTTCCTCGTTATTTTTCGTGTCCCCAAAATTTTACCCCAAGAGTTTTATAATAATCCTTATCCGCAAATTTAATTATTTTAGCCGGAAGCGGTGACTTTTTTACCACAACTTCGTATTTCGGAGAAATATTAAAACTCTTCTGACCGTCAAAAGTTACGCTTATTTCTTTTTGCGGAGATAAAACTCTTATATGAATTTCATCATCTTCATCAACAACCATAGGACGCAAATAAAAAGTATGAGCGCATATCGGGGTAAGCAAAAGAGCGCGAACTTTCGGATGCACTATAGGTCCTCCGGCTGAAAGCGAATAAGCGGTTGAACCGGTAGGAGAAGCTACTATAATACCGTCCGATTTATAGTCGATAAGTTGAGTTTCATTTATTTTCAAACTCATATGAAGCATTCTTGCAACGCCGCTTTTAGACACTACAACATCATTTACGGCATTAAACAAAAAACGCTCCTCCCCTTCTTCATTTTTGACAAAACCGGCAAGCAAGAGATGTTCTTCTATATAGTATTTTTTTTCAAAAATCATCTCCATTTTATTTTCGAGTTCGTCCGGCTCTATTTCAGTTAAAAATCCAAGAGTGCCGATATTTATGCCGCAAACTGGAAATCCCATTGCTCCGAATTCTCTGCAAACTCCAAGAAGAGTACCGTCTCCGCCTATGCTCAGCGCAATATCAATAGGAATAGAATCCATGTGCTCGCAGCCTAATAGCGGAACGTCAAATTTTTTTGCAGCATCCATAGGAAGAACTATATCCACATTTCTTTTTTTCGTTATCTCAATCAGTCTTTGAAGCATTTCTCCGGAATTTTTTTTATCTAGGTTTGGAAAAACAGCAATTCGCTCCATTTAATTTCCCCCAAATTATAAATTTTTATGCGCTTCTGCAACAACTGAATTTATATTTTCTTCACTAAAAATTTCAATGTTTTTTTCTTTGAAATTTGTCTTTTCAAGATAAACTAAATATTCAATATTTCCTTCGGGACCTTTTATTGGGGAGTAGGTTAAATCAATAATCGAAAGATTTTCAAGATCGCAAAACGAGAAAATTTTTCTTATAACGTCAATATGAACGCTTGCGTCTTTTACGACTCCTTTTTTCCCCACTCGCTCTTTTCCCGCTTCAAATTGAGGCTTAATAAGAGCGACAATCTTACCCGTATCCTTTAAAAAATTTTTAACTACCGGCAAAACTTTTTCAAGCGATATAAAAGCAACGTCTATTGAGATAAAATCCAACATTTCGGGAATATTTTCATTCGTAACATAGCGAATATTTGTACGTTCTAAATTTATAACTCTGTTATCGTTTCTAAGTTTCCAAGCAAGTTGACCATAACCTACATCCACCGCGTAAACCTTCGCCGCGCCGTTTTGCAGCATACAATCGGTAAAGCCTCCCGTAGACGCTCCGATATCCGCCGCTACTTTTTCGCTTAAATCTATTTTAAAATAATCTATCGCCTTTTTTAATTTTAAACCTCCGCGACTTACAAACGGAAAATCTTCTTTTAAAAGCCGTATTTTTGCATCATCTTTAATCAAAGTTCCGCATTTATCTATTTTTACTTCGTTTACTAAAACATTTCCTTCCATAATGATACTTTTTGCGCGTTCTCTTGATTCTACAAAACCTTGTTCAACCAAAAAAACATCGAGCCTTTTTTTAGACATATACTTCTCCGTAATTATAATTGTTAATTAAACTTTTATTAAAGTTTTTTTCTCTTTTTCTTTGCTTCTTTCTTTTTCGCTTTCTTTTTTACAAAAAAGAAAGCGAAAAAGAAAGAAGTTGTAAAACTATCTTCTTTTTTGCCAACGGCAGGTTATATGTTCTATAAAATCTATTAAGCCGAAAATAAATAAACCGATATAACTAAGCGCGATAATCCCCGCGTACATTTCAAGATAATTGACTCTAAGCCACGCGTCCATTATAAAATAGCCCATACCGTATTTTGTTCCAAATGTTTCGGTGAAAAAAAGAACTGATATCGCGGTCGCCATAGCCACTCTTATGGCGGTTAAAAATTTCGGCAACACCGCAGGCCATAATACATAAACAAAAAAATTTTTAAAAGACGCGCCAAGAGAAATTAGTGGATAAAAAGTTTCTTTGGGAATTTCTCTGATACCGTCGCGAACGGCTATTACAACTTGAAAAACTATGATTAAAAAAATCATTAAAATCTTTGCAAATTCGCCTACCCCCAAAAGCAACATAACTATGGGTAAAAGCGAAATTTTGGGAATAGGATACGTTAAATAAACTAACGGAGACAAAAATCTGTCGCATTTTTTAAAATACCCCATAGCAAGACCTAGCGGATAACCTATAACAATAGCCAAAAAAAGTCCCGCTATGATTCTAATCAAACTGTAAAATGCGTGTATCGCAATATCAGAGAAAAAAATATCTATTAAAGTTTGCAAAACCAAAATTGGCGAAGGAATCATCGCCACACTAAAAATCATAGCGATAAAATACCAAACAATAAAAATCCCAACGGCGGCGATAATATAAGAAACCAGAATATTTTTACTCATATATCCGCCCCTGCTTTTTGAATGTGTTCGCGAATTCTTGCTCGCATATCTATGAAATTTTTATTGTAAATTTCTTCACGATTTCCAAAAAAAGGATTATTTAAAATCTCCCAAATACGACCTTTTTTAGAGAGTACAATTATGGTTTTTCCAAGATACAATGCCTCGTCAACATCGTGCGTTACAAGAATTGTTATAAGTTTATTTTTTTTCCAAAGTGAGAGAAAAATATTTTGAGTTTCTTCTCTTGTTATAGCGTCAAGCGCGGAGAAGGGTTCGTCCATCAAAAGCAAATCCGCGTTTAATAAAAAGGCTCTTGCAAGGCTTACCCTTTGTTGCTGACCTCCGCTCAATTCTCCGGGGAAACGATGACGAAAATCGAAAATTCCCAAACTTTCCATGATGCTATTCATCTTTAAAATAATATCATCGTTTATTTTGCTTTTTATCTTTACGCCTATGAGAATATTTTCCTCAACGGTGCGCCACGGGTATAGTCCGTAATTTTGCGGTACAAATCCTATTTTTTTATTTTTAGGAGAAAGTTTTTCTCTGCCTAAAAATATATTTCCGTCAAAATTTTTTTCAATACCCGCTATAGTTCTTAAAAGAGTAGATTTTCCGGACCCGGAAGGTCCGATTATAACGCAAACTGTATCGGCTGAAACACTAAAAGAAATATTTTCTATAGCCAAAATTTTTCCGTTATCATAGGAAAGCGAAACATCTTGTATAACCAAAGAATTATTTTTCATTTTTTATCAAATCGCTTACAAAATCTTTATAAGTATAATTTTCATTTACTAAAGATTTCATATTTAACCATTTAACGGTAGAATTTACATCTTCTTCTTTCGGAAGATCCGCTTTACGATATTTGGGAAGCTTTAACGCTTCTTTTGCCGCAGGAGGAAAACCGCCTTTTTCGGTAGCGACATTTATATATTCTTCTCTTGGCGCAGTATTTAAATATTCAATCGCGCGATTATACGCTTTATACATCGCCAAAACACTTTTTTCTTTATCTTTTAAAACATCTTCCTTAAATATCATCACTCCGGGATTTACGCCGATTGCTTCCGAACTTACCACAAGATGACAACCTTTATCTACTGCGATACTTGCAAAAGGCTCCGGCAAAGTCGCGGCCGCAAGTTTTCCGTTTTGAAGCATCTCCAAACGAGTTGGAATTTGCGGAATTATAACTTTATTTATGCTGTCGTCTTTTAAATTATTTTTAAATAAAAATTCGTCCGTAACATACTCTATAATGGTATTTCTCGACACCGCCACATCTTTAGAAACGAGGTCTTTAACTTCCTTTGCCTTTTCGTTTTTCCCCGCTATAAGTTGATAGCTTCCGTCGGTAGAAGAAGTCACTTTGACGGGAAATCCGCCGGAGCGTAAAAACGCAACGGCAAGTAAATCCGACACTGCGCCGTCTAAATTCCCGCTTTGAATTGCAGCGTCTCTATCCATCGCGCTTTTGAACATTTCTATCTGAACTTTTAGACCTTCATCATCAAAATAACCGTTCTCTTCGGCAATAACAAAGGGCAAAGAATCGACGTCAGGCATAAGCCCTATTGTTATTTTCGGAAGTTGTTCTTTCTTTGTTTCTTCCTTACCTCCGCAACCGGCGGTAAAAATTAAACTTAACATCAAAAATAAAGTTAAAAATTTCCTCAAAATAATTCTCCCCTTAACTATTTAATGCGCTATGTTCTTTTTTCATAGTTTCATATAATCGCTTTAGCGACCAATGAATGTTAAACGGCGTGGCTACGGACTTGAATTTTGGGATTATACACTTGTTTTCTTTAAGTTTATCGAGTACGAAATCAAGCCTTTTACCCTTAATATTTTGAAAAATCATAAGTTCGTTTTGTATCGTATTTTCTATATTGTCGGTTGACTTATTAAACCCCTTTAAACCCAAAAGATAACCGACTTTTTCGTTATAATCGCCCTCGTTTAAAATTTTTACTTTTATGTGAACCGCCTTTAAAACCGATAAAATTTTTTCCGTATTTTCATTGTTTTTAAAGCCGTATAAAAGTATAATTTCATCCTTATTCAAACTATATACCTCGCAAAATTTTATTTGGCGACAATGCGATTTTCAAGCAAAGCGGCTTCGTGTTCCAAAGTTTTGGCTTGTTTTATTTTGTCTTCCGCCACTCTAAGCGTACCGGCTTTTTTATCATCAAGCCAATTTGCATAACCCTCCGCGTACTCGATATGTAAATCCGCTATCTTTAATCTTAATCTGTGTAAAACCATCACTTCTTTAGGCACGGATAAGGCCTCAAGTTCGGATTTCCGCTCTTTCCAGTCCGCCGCTACTCTATCTGTCATAAGGGCTTTTAATTCGCCTCTGGTGCCCTGTTTTCCCAAACTTTTTGCGCCTATGATTCTTTGAAAATCAAAATCTGCCTCGCGCATGGCTTCTTCGTGAATCGACCAAATTTTACGGGACTCTTCAATGTAATTTTGAATTCTTTCCCTTCTCATTTTTCCGATAGAAATCAGAAATTCTTCAAAATTTCTAATCTCAACAACTTTCCATTTTTTATCCGTATTATGTAAAACTACTTCAAATATAAATTCTCTTTCAAGTTCGTTGTTATACACTTTTGTAAGAGCGACAGCTTCGCCGTCATCTGTATTTATAATTTCGTCTATTCCCCTAAAAACCGTATCCTTAATGCCGGACTGCGCGATAATCTCGCTTACATCAAACACCGCCTCGTTGCCTTGATTGTGACTAGCTACCGCATCCCAAGAACCCTGCTCGACATATGCGTCTATCGCTTTTTGAAAACCTTGCAATACCGGAGCTTTCAATATCTTCACAGCGTCAAGAGCGGCCATTTTCGTCTCTTCGCTCATAGTAGCGTCCGAATCCATAAGTGATTTTAAAATAGCATCGTACGCTTTATCTAAAACCGCGCCGGTGTCAACATATTCGTAAAAAAGCGCCTTATCGTGATGCTCAAGAGAATATTCAATGCGTTCCAAAGCATATTTCGGCGTAGTCCTATATACTTCAAAATACCAATACAAACCGCCTGCTAAGGCTAGAAGCAGAATGCAGACTGCGCCAGCCAAATATTTTTTAAATTTATTCATTTAAACGCGCCTCCATGCACAGTTTAATTCATATCTTTGCATATTTCTATAAAAAAAAAATAATTCCTTCTCAAAATTTATTTTCTTTGCTACACTGATAAATAAAGGGGGAATTTTTTATGCGTATTTGCGGAATAATCGCAGAGTTTAACCCGTTTCACAACGGGCACGCCCATATAATAAAAAAAATCCGCGAGCTCTATGATGATACTGTTATAATCGCAATAATGAGCGGAAGTTTCACTCAAAGAGGCGAAGTCGCCGTATTAGATAAGTGGACTCGCGCAAAACTTGCCATAGAAAACGGCTGCGATATGGCATTCGAGTTACCCTTTGCATACGCAACAAGAAGCGGCGAATTTTTTGCAACGGGCGCGATAAAAATACTTAACAAGTTGCATATAACAGATAGCCTTGCCTTTGGTTCCGAAACCTATAATCTTGCGCTGTTAAAAAATATTGCTCATCAACTGGACGACACAAAAACGCAAAAAAAAATACACGCCGAAGTCTTAAAGGGCGCATCGTACGCTCAAGGTCTATCGAGCGCATTCGGTAAAGAAGCTTCGATTCTAACGCAGCCGAATACAATTCTTGCTGTTGAATATCTTCGCGCCATAGAAAGAACAAACTCAAAAATAACGCCGATATTGATAGAAAGAAAAATGTCAAATCATAACGACAAAAATCTTTGCGGCGCTGTTTCAAGCGCGAGTGCGATAAGAGAAGAACTAAAAAAAAATCATCCCGATTTTGATTTAATAAAAAAGGTTGTTCCTTGGCAAACATTTTCTGAAATTCAAGACGTAAATAAATTATGCTTTGCCGAAAATCTTTTTAAACCGCTTTTAGCAAAAATTTATACCGCAAATTTCAGAAATATGCGTGAAATTTACGGTATTAACGAAGGACTTGAAAACAGAATTTTAACGATGGCAAAAACTTCCGCCAATTTGAACGAATTCATAAACAACACATGTTCCAAGCGCTATTCAAAGAGCCGAATAAGTCGCGCGCTTACGCATATTTTGCTGAATTTTACAAAAGACGCGGCAAAAAAAATAGACGAGAGTAATGATTTGTACGCAAGACTTTTGGCGTTTAATTCCGTAGGCGCAAAAATTTTGCATAGTATAAAGGAAAAATCTCAAATACCAATAATCGAAAAAACCACACATTTCATAAACGAAAAAGCTCTTTACGATGATTTTGAAAATTTATCGCCGCTTCAATTAAGTCTTGCGTTTGACATACGCGCTACAAATTTGCAAAGTTTAGCTTGCGATATTCCACAAACGATAAATCGCGATTTTACAACATCGCCTCTCTATATCGTATAAAATTCAACCGCATTGTGAACTGTTTTGACGGTAAGCGGCAAATTAGACCCCTCTTCTCCGTCTAAATCGCTTTTTAATTCTTCGTCCGACGATATGTAAAAACTTTCGCTTGCTATATGAAGCACGCCTTCTCTATCCTCTATTGATTTTCCTCCGATTAAATCCTTAAAGATTTTCATAAATTCTTTCAAACTGCATTTTTTAACGGCTAAAAAATCAAGCTTGCCGTCGTCAATTTTCGCGCTCCTCGCCACTTTCTTCATACTTGCGACGGCCGGGCTATTTATCACAACGAACAAAAGCGCGTCCTCGTTATAAACTTTACCGTCAGCCTCAATATGAAGTGATACCGCCCTGCTTCCCGATAATTTAAATTTTGGAATTTCTCCGATACCTTTTAAATAATAAGCCATTTTCCCAAGGGAATTTTTTAATTGCGCTTTAACTTCGTGCGCAACGCCGGTGAGCATACCCGCGCTTACAACGTTTACAAAATATTTTCCGTTCGCAACGCCTAAATCCACATATCGGGTTTGTCCTTCATAAACGGCGTCAAAATATGCGTCTAAATCCTCGTTTACCCGAAGATACGTGGCAAAATCGTTGCTTGTTCCGCTGCCGATTATGCCAATCGGCAATTTTTCTTCTCTTGCCATCATTAAATTCACAAGTTCGGAGAGCGTACCGTCGCCGCCCGCCGCAACAACGCCTTCGGGCTTTGCCGAGTCTATAAACGAGAAAAAAGCTTTGTTGTCTTCTTTTTGCGTACGATATGGCATAAGAATCATACCGCGTTTTTGAAATGCGTTTATATAAAAATCCAATTTTTTCTTAAATGTCGCCCCGCCCGAAACGGGATTATAAAAAAGGGCAATTTTTTTCATTACGTTACCTCATCTTATCGTGAAAATATACCAAATTTTTTAAGGGCTTTACTAAAAAATTTACCGATCATAGGTATGCGTTCTAGGTCGCTTTCCTTTATACCGCCCACAAGCAAGAGAGCGATAACATATACGATAACGCCGACGATAACCGCGCCGAAAATTGAAAACGCTTCTATGCCAAACGCGGAAAGCGTGCTTTCATAAAACACTTTCACAGCCGCGCCCATAACAGCCGCCGCGCATACCGTTTTAAATATATGTTTTAATTCGATTTTATAGCCCGTGTAGCGATAGATAAAATATAGGTTTATAAAAGCCGCAACGCCCATATCCGCCGCAGTCGCCCACGCCGCGCCCATAATGCCGAGCCACGGAATAGCCGTCAGCGACCAATTCAGCGCGACTTTTGCCGCCGCCGCTATTACCATATTTATCATCGGGATTTTCGTATGTCCGAGTCCTTGAAGAACCGCCGTCGTCACCTGATGAAGTCCCAAAAGCACGATGCTTACCGCGCTAATCATTACCGCAGGCCCTGCGCCCGGCGCGTTGTAGATAAGGCTTGAAATCGGAGTCGCCAATAAAAACACAACCACAAAGGCGGGGAAACACACTAAATTTGAAATGCGAATGGAAGAAGCGACTTGATTTTTTACCCTGTCGTTCTGATTTAACGTGCGAGCCTCGGAAATCGCAGGCACAATGCTCATCGCCATTGACGCCGTTAGTATAGTCGCAAGATTTACAAGCGGAACGGCCATACCCGTTAAGTACCCGAAAAGCTCCGTCGCCTGATGCACGGAATATCCCGCAACTTCAAGGCGTTGCGGCACTATCATCAAATCCAAGTTTGATACGACGGGAAGCATAATGCTTGCCGCAGATACGGGAAGCGACAGCGTAAAAATTCGCTTTATTATTGTAATCGTTGATTCTTTTTCCGTTCCCGGAATTGGCTTAAGTTTCGGTCCGTAATCCCTTTCTATATCTTTTTCAAGTTTTATATGAAAATACACCAAAACTATTAAGCCCGTTACGGCTCCGGCAAGCGCGCCCAAACTTGCGCCCGCAGACGCATAAGGAAGCCCCCACGGCATAAAGAGTTCGGCCAAGACTATCATAGTGACGACGCGGAAAATCTGCTCTACAATTTGAGAAACCGCAGTCGGCGTCATACGCTGCCAACCCTGCAAATATCCTCTGGAACTCGCTAAAAAAGTAACGAAAAACACCGTAGGCGCAAGGACTACCATAGACATATAGGCTCTCGGATCGCGTATAAATTGCCACTCTATCAGCCAAGACGCTCCGAAATACGTAAGGAGCGAGAACACTACGCCCGTTACAAACATAAGAGCCATAGAGATGCGAAAAACGCGTTTTGCGCCGTAAATATCCTTTAGGGCGACGCGCTCCGCCGTGATAATCGAAATAGCGACGGGGACGCCCGCCTGAGATACCGTCATAGCGAAAAAATATATGGGAAACGCCATCTGATAAAGTCCGATGCCTTCGCCGCCCAAAATTCGCGATACGAATATCCAGTTTAAAGAGCCGATAACCTTTACGACAAAACCCGCTACGGTAAGAATGAGAGTTCCTTTCAAAAAACTTTCGCCGTGACTTTTAACCTGTTCCGAAATAACCCTCACCCCCTCGTTTATTCGTACATTATAACAGAAAAAAATTATATGTAAAAGAATTTATTGAAAAATTCCAATTGCAAATCGCACTCTACGAAAAATAATTGCTAAAATGTAGCCAATAAGATGAAATTTGACTCAATATAAATTTTTTCAATCACACAATATAAATTTTTTTCAATTTCCCTCTTGACAAACCGTTTTTTTTTTATAATATATAGCCAATTTTACATAACATTTAGCTGTTTTTCATAATGTTATGTTACGCTTGCGTAAATTTTTGTTTTTGGTAATAATTGTTTTTCCACGGAAGGAGAAAAGATTATATGAAGAAATCCGACAATAAACGCAAAAAATATCTTGCGGCGGCTATCGCGCTCTTTTTTGCGACGTCACCATTCTACGCGTCCGCAAAGGACTATGTGGCAAGCGGCGACTATCTCGACTCGGAAGTCATAGAGGCGTACGGCAAAGACTTCGCCGAAATCAATTACGTTTCCGAAAATACCGGCGTAAACTCTATACTCGAAACAAAAAAGCCGCTTTGGGATATAACCTATAAAAAGGGCGACGCGATAAACCTTACGGACGCAATAAAAAAAGGTCTGTTTTATTGGTCGGATATGCTCGGAAAATATACGAAGAATAAAACCCCTTGGCAGATTTTCGTAAACACCGATTTAAAACAGAACGCAAGCGCAGGCTCGGCGAGTTACCTCGTCGCCTCCGACGGCAAAAACACGGAGAGCTCCAACACTTTTGTAAGTCAGCAGCTTCAAGACGGAAAAGAGCTTGACACATTAACTCCGGATATAGTAAAGGACGGCGAAATTACTCAGCCGGGGACTTACGGTTTCAGCGAAGTGACCATTGGAAAATATATGGGCACGGATACGGAAGGCAAATCCCTTTACGGTTGGTATGTTGACGAGGACACTGTACTTCCCACGAACGAATCCTCCAACGATTTTATAGGCACGGTGCGTCACGAATTCGGTCACGCTTTGGGAATAGGTCTTTCAAAGGAGTATCGCGACTGGGAAGGCAAAATTGTAACCGCAGATAAGGACAAGGTAAAGACTTCCGACGGAAAATATTTGATGCAGATAGCCGAAGACGTAACAAATAAAGATACTTGGACGCTTCACCTTCGCGACCAAAACGACAACCCCGCAAAGGCGGGCATGCCAATCGTCACTTCTCAAGGTTTTGCGGACTTAAAGGCGATATATCCCGATTTAAAGGAATCCGACTGCTTTATAGTGGATGACGAAATAACCTCCGATGGCAAAGGCTACGCCTATTTTTACGGCGACAACGTGTCGGAAGTTTTGGACGGCGCGACTTTCTTCGGAAGAAACGCCCTTCCCGTGAACGGTTGGGAAGGTGAAAACTTTGAAGGAAGTCATCTTCAGACTTCGGGTATGATGAGCCATAGAAATTTCAGTAATTACACCGCTTTTATGGAAGCGGAACTCGCCGTTATGCAGGATTTGGGCTACACGATAGACCGCAAGGCGTATTTCGGTTATTCCGTCTACGGCAACGATAAAACAATTACGAATAAACAAGGCTATTCCGCGAGAAACGAAGACGGCACGGCATACACAAACAATTATAGCGAAGTGCCGCTCGGCATTGGCTTGCACATTTACGGCGCGAGAAACAACGTCACGCAGGAAGCGAACGTATTGACCAAAGGCGACGGCGCGACGGGTATTAGAGTGGACGGCACGGAAAACACCGTAAATATTGCGCAAGGTTCTGAAATTCACGCCGACGGTTATCGTGGCAACGGTCTTTTGGTATCTTACGGAAAAAATCAAACGATAAACCAATACGGCGATGTAACCGCCGAAGGCGAAGACGGCGTCGGCGCAAGATTTGACTTTGGTTCAAGCAGCAACGGTGCTACCGACGAATATCGCGGCTCCTATATTCGCTATAAGCGCGAGGTCAACGAGGACGGCAATATTGATACGGCGAAAAATCTCAATCTTACTGTGATGACGGCGGACGAATACAATAACGATACAAACGAACTCGAAGGCGCGCAGGTAAAAGAATACAATATCGCGGGCGTTCTTAAAGGCGGCAGCGGAGATAACGGTCACGCCATCTATATCGCGAAAAACGCCTTCGTTAAGGATATAAACGTAAACAGCGGCGCGTCTATCAGCGGCGATATCGTAAACGATTGGAAACACTTTACCGCCAGCGACTACAATAATATGGGGCTGAATAAATCGCCCATAAAAATCCAGTACAACGGCAAGTACGGCAACGACGGCTACGATTACACCGAATATAATCCCGAACTTACCACGAATTTGAACTTTAACACCGATATTGCCTACGACGGCAACATCACCGGCGCGGACAACACGAAGATAACCGTTAAAAACGGCGTTCTCTCATACGGCGGCACGGCGGACGTGGTAAACGTAACGGTTGACGAAACAGCGGGAGTGTACGGCGGCACTTTTAAAGTAAACAATATGTCCTCCAAAATCTCCGAAGGTTATACCGACACCACAACCGGACAATTTATAAACCACGGCGCGATAGGCGCGGGCAATGTAAATTCAACCCTGCTTATAAAGGGCGCGGGGGATAACGACGGAAAGCTCGTATCTGACGGCGTGCTTATCGCCGTAGGCGGCGGCTCTAACGGAAATATCGAGGTGCAAGGCACCGCGGATATTGAAGGAAGTTCCGTGCTTGCGGTAAATTACCTCCCCGATGAAACGGGCAAGGTTTTAACCGCCACAAAAGGAATTACGGGGAATGTCACGACTTCTTCCTTGCAATCAAACGGTATGATGAATACCGAAGTAAAGCAGGAGGACGAGAATAATCTCGTAGTTACTGCGGTTGAAGCGAATAATTTGGGCGATACCACCAGCGAACAAAATGAAATGTACAACGCGATGAACGCGATGCGTAAAACTTTGAAAGCGAACGGCGACGCGAGCGGACTGAACGAAATGCGCGTTCTTTACGGTTTAGACGCGACAAACGCAAAGAGCGCATTGACGGACATCGGCGGCAGCAGCGCGGCGGATATGGCGGCGGTAACTCAGCAGAACAGCGCGGCAAGTAACGCCATCGGCGAAAGATTAAACACCGCTTTTGACATTCCGCGCGACAACAACCTCAACAACGATATATGGGTAAATATCGGCAAACATTGGGGAGATACGAGAAACGGCGCGAACTATCACGGCACTCAGATAGCTGGCGGCTATGACAAAGCCGTAGGCAAAAATTGGAGATTAGGCGCGTTTGTCGGCTACAATTCCATGGGATTTTCCGGCAAAAATAACGGCGGCAACGCTTATGATACGAGAGTCGGCGTATACGGTTTATACAAGAAAGGCGCGGCTGACGCATATATTTACGCGAATGTAGGTTGGCTGAGAAACAAATATCATCGCGGCATACCGACTTTAGGTTTAAGCGGCGAAGCGAAGAGCGGCGGGCATATCTACGAACTCGGCGGCGAATATAAGCAGGAACTTCACAACAACCAAAAACTTTGGAGAGTAAGCCCGTATTTCAATATGCAACTCTCTCAACTCCGTCAAGGCGGATATGGAGAAGAAGGGCTCGGAGTTTACGGTCATCACACGGACAGTTTAAGCAACACCTATTTTGCGGGTCAAATCGGGCTTGAGATGAAACGAGTTGCAAAACTCGGCAACTACGGCGCGCGCATAGGAGTGAAACACGCCTTTAGCGGCGCGGAACCTTCTATAAACTATCACTTTGAAGGCGACCCGATAAACAGTCACAGGCTCTTTAACAAGCAGGACAAGACGCATTTTATCTTCCGCTTGTTTGGCGATGTAAATTTGGCGCAGAACTGGAAACTTGCGGGCGACGCGCGGCTTCAAAAGGGAAGTCATGATAAGGATATTGCCGCTTCCGTTACGCTTCGTAAGATGTGGTGAAATTTGATAATTTTGTGAATTGGATTGAGATTTTGGGGTTTGCGGCTTTTGAAGGGTTTTAGCATAAATTTTTACTTTTCGTTGTGTACTTTTCTTTGCTCGTGCAAAGAAAAGTACCAAAAGAAAGCACGCAAAGGGGGCTTTCACCCCCTCTTGACACCCCCACAACCGCTTACGCTCTCAGAAAGTTTTCGTTTTCATTGTGGCTGTTGAAGAAGTTTGCAAATAGGGTTACTTTTCGTTGTCCGCTAAAATCGCATCACGCGATTTAGGCGGACGCGCCCCCGTCCTTGGGGGCGCACTCAATTTGCGCTTTTGTAATTACAAAGAATAGTTTGTGGTGGTAATTAAAGCGGAGTAAAATAGACCGCGATATGTGTTGCAAAGTACAAACAAGGGACGGTAATGCGGCGCAGGACGCGCCGCGCGAAGCGTTTGCCCCACGGACGGGGCAAAGCGAGCAACGAAAAGTGCATAAATGCCAAAACTACACGAATTGGCATAAAATAAAGCAAGGCAACTGTCTAACTTG
>JAGBKP010000010.1 GCA_017635875.1 Selenomonadaceae bacterium
ATACCGGGACGCCCACCTTCATAATCTGAATACATATCTTTTACTTCATCGTAAATAAAATTAAAATCAATAGCTCTGTCTATCTCTCTCAAAATATGGTCTTTAGGCACTAAATCTTCTAAACATACGAATTGTATTTGGTTTTGATTTTCCCTGCTTTGTTTACGATACATTAAAATCCCTCCAAATGTATTTTATCACATTTGAAGGGATTTTTAAATGAATTTGTCTACAGTCTGATCCGTCCAAATTGGACGGAAAATTTTAGTCTTTATGTTACAGAATAAGCATATATATCGTATGACACATACGCTTATTCATCTACAATTCAACGAGGTGTTATTTATCCCCTTCTTCCAACAACTTTTTAAGTTCTTCCTTACTTGGAAGCACGGTTTCGTATTTACTGGCGAAAATTTGACGATTGTCTTTCGGTAATGTCATCTCAACTACGGATTCTTTTTTATCCTTACAAAGAATAATTCCTATGGTTGGATTTTCATCTTCAAGTTTAACATTACGGTCATAATAATTGACATACATCTGCATTTGTCCTATATCTTGATGTTTGAGGTTGCCTATTTTTAAATCGAACAGAACAAAACAACGCAAGAGCCGATTATAAAAAACAAGATCGACAAAGAAATGTTCTTCCTCAAACGTAAACCTTTGTTGACGACCAATAAACGCAAATCCTTTGCCTAATTCCAATAAAAACGCTTGCAAATTGTCAATAATGCGATTTTCCAATTCGGATTCACTATAAGTGGGCAATTCGGGCAAGCCTAGAAATTCAAGTACATATGGATCTTTAACAACATCGGTGGGAGATTCTACAATATGCCCGCGCTTGGCAATCGCAGCCACTTTTGCTTTATCGGAGGACAACGCCATTCGTTCATAAAGCGCGCTGTCAAACTGCCTTTTTAACTCAGATAAACTCCAATCGTTTTGGACAGATTCAATTTCATAAAAATGCCGTTCATCGGGGTTCGTTATACGCATAAGTTTCAAATAATGTGACCAACTGAGAAAAAATCGCCGTCCTGTCTCGGTTGTCGGAAGATTTTTGAATTGGGGAAACACTGTTTCCCCAATCGAGTCTACCGAATAAAAGTCTACACCTTCTTTGTAAGTTCTTGATACATTTTCATAAGCTCCGCCACGCAAGCCGCTTCTGTCATATCCTTTACGGAAAATCCGTAAGCTGCCATAACTGCTCTATCGTTAGCTTGATGAGCCTTTCTTAATTCAGGCGGCATTAACGCTTCGTTGTAAAGATCTGCAAGAGAACTGTCAGGGTAAAGATTTCTTGCGTTGAGTATTTCTTGCGCCGTCTGTTCAATGGCGGCTTTTTGTTTTTCGTCGGGATTCGGCCACGGGAAGTTGTTATAGACTATATTTTTTGAATAACGATAATCGCTTTTCAAGCGTCCCGCCACCGCTCGCATCCAACTCATATGAACATTGCTTTCAAGCACTCCAAAATGATAAAGCGTACCTTCTGGGATTATAAAAAGTAAATCGCTTGCAATAACATTACTTGTTTGAAATCCCATAGGAACGTAACGCCTTCGCTCCGATGATACTTTCGGCACAATTATAAAATGATTCGGATTTTTTGTTTCCCTAAATAATGTTGGAATATCGGCTAGTTTTTGCCTATCCGGCGCGCCTTTAAGCCTTGCTTCGCGACAAGCCTCCACCCGTTTCATCACAAGAGGCATAGATTTCAAAACAGCCGGAGATACCCCTACTAACCATAGACAATAACGAGGTTTACGATTGATAAATTCTTCCGAACCCATAAATTCTTTGATATATTCCTTGGCTTTCGGCTCTTTCTTAATGAAATCCGCATAATCATTTGCTTCAATGATAAGATGTCCGCCGTCTGCCGGACGATTGCCCGTTGTCATCTCCGGCACGTCATAAAGTGGTTTATTTCGATTTTCTATGAACACCGTAGGCGAATCCAAAAGATAAGGACTGATATTTGTCGCTTCTTTACAATGTCCTTCGCTGTATAGGTATTTCTCGCCTTCTCCCGTTACGCTAAATCCAATAATCACACAATGCACATGAGCTTCTTTTGTTGATTCGCTTCCCCAACGAAAAGTATGCCATGCAAAATCAATATGTACGCCGAAACGCTCCATTAACGGCTTCCAAATAGAAACCACTTGCTCGCCTTGGGTTATTGAGTTGGTAGAAACAAACGCTGCACGAATATTTGTATTTTGCATAAACTGCGCCGCTTTGAAATGCCAACAAGACACATAGTCAATTTTTCCACTCGCCTTGTATATTTTGCCCTTTTCATCGCGCCAAATATTCTCCATATCCTCTTTTTGAGCATTGTTGCGATAAGTGTACCCCACAAACGGAGGATTTCCGATAATATAAGCGCACTTTTCTTTGGGCACGACCTCGCCCCAACCAATACGAAGCGCGTTTCCCTCCACAATATTTGCGTAACTCTTTAGCGGCAAAAAATCAATTCGCGTATGCACGATGTTTTCTGTCTCTTGCAAGGCTTGACTTTCTGCAATCCATAACGCGGCTTTCGATACGGCTACGGCGAAGTCGTTAATCTCAATACCGTAAAACTGGTGTATGCTTACTTTTATGGGGTCAAGTTCGCCGCCGAAACCAAAAGTCATTTCTCCGTTTTGTAATTCGCTGATAACTTCGTTTTCCAAACGGCGCAGGGAGAGGTAAGATTCGGTTAAAAAATTGCCAGAGCCGACAGCAGGATCGAGAAAGCAGGGATCGGCTAATTTCTTTTGAAAATCAAGAAGTAATTGTCGCCATTTTGCTAGAGCGTTTTTCGTTTTCGGCTTTTTCGCCTTAATTTCTTCAAATTCTCGCTTAAAATCGTCAAGAAATAGCGGGTCAATGATTTTATGAATATTCTCTACCGAAGTGTAATGAAGTCCGCCGGCTCTACGCGTAACCGGGTTCATAGTAGACTCGAAAACCGCCCCGAAAATTGTAGGGGAAATCGCGCTCCAATCGAATTGTTCGCTGGCTTGATGAATTAAAAGGTCAAGAATTTCCGGCGTAAATTTTGGTATTTCAATTTTCTCACCGTCAAAAAGTCCGCCGTTGACATAAGGAAACGCCGCCAACTTATCCTCTAAATAGTCGTCCCTTTCCTCCGGCTTGGTGGATAGCACCTCAAACAAGTCAATCAACGCTCGACGCACATTTTCTTCACGAAAACTCTGCAAATATTCGCGGAACATATTGCGCTTGCCCAAAATTCCCGCAGATTCGGCATAAAGAAGAAATACCAATCGAACGCAGAGTTTATTGAGGCTTTTTAAGGATTCGGGATTGGTAGGATCTTTATACTCTTTTAAAAGCGCGTCGTAGAGTCGTCCCACGATAACGCCCGCATCTTTTGATACCTGCGTTTCTCGCACGATGTCGCGACTTTTCACATTCACGAGAAACTGAAGTCTATACGCCTCTTGCGGTAAATTTTCCAGTTTTATAATTTCAGGCTCTGCGCCGGGGTGTTCCATATCGTAAACGCGAAATTCTGCGAAATTACACGCCACAATAAAGCGCGGACGCTTTGAATACGGTTGTTCATCGGCATATCTTTTGGCTTGTTGATAAGGCGTTAAAAGCGTTCCGTCCGACTGTTTAACGGGTTTTGAAAGATCTTTGCCTAAACTCTTTTGTTCAATGATAACATGAGTTTCGGGGATTCTGGCGTCTATAAAAGAAGCGTGTCCGAGCTTAACTTTCTCCTCAAAGAAGATAAAATTTTCAGGCTTCTCTATACCGTAAACATCGCGAATAAGCGCAAGCCAAAACGGTTGCGTTTCGCCCTTCTCATAGCCTTTACCCTGCCAGCTTTTAGCAAATGCTTTAGCCGCAGCTTTTTGTTCTGCCTCTGTCACTGTATCACGCTCCTATCCGTGCAATATGTTATTTTATTTAATTCGACAAGATTAGTTGTAATTCCTTTATGGCAGGAAAAATAGAGCGTTTGTCGAATATAAATTATTAAATGTTTGATAAAAATAGAAATCTTGACAAATACAGATAGCCTCGTATAATTTAATTCGCTAGAGATTTTAAAATCGAAAACCAGTAGGAGAAATTTCATTTTATGACCGCGCTACCATATCGCCTAATCAGAGCAAATCGAAAAACTATCGCCCTTCGTGTTGAATACGATGGAAACCTTCTCGTTCGCGCGCCTAAACGCTACCCTAAATATGAAATAGATAAGTTTGTTATAAGTCAAAGACAATGGATTGAAAAACGAAGAGCGGCGCTTAAAAACTTTGAGGAAAACCATCCGCAGGGAACTGTCGCCTATCTTGGAAAAATTTATCAGATTATTAAAAACGAAACAGAAGTTAAAATATCAGGCGATAAGATTTATACTCCCAGCGAAAATGCGCTTCAAGACTTTCTATATCGTGAAGCCGCAAAAATCATTAAACCGAAAATTTTGCATTATGTAAACATTATGGGCGTAACTCCTCGAAAAGCAAAACTCTCCGATGCAAGAACTCGTTGGGGGTCTTGCAGTAGTAAGAAAAACATAAATCTTTCTTGGCGACTCGTCTTCTGTCCCCTCCCCGTTATCGACTATGTTGTGGTACACGAATTAAGTCATCTCACATATATGAACCACAGTAAAGAATTTTGGGCAAGGGTTGAAGAAATTTTGCCGAATTATAAAATTGAACAAAGATGGCTTAAAATAAACGGTGAACTCTTGACAATGTTATAAATTAAGAAAAGAGAAAATTTTTAAAGCGTTGTACTGATGATTTATTATGAAACACTATGTAGCAATAGACCTAAAATCCTTCTACGCCTCGGTAGAGTGTATAGAGCGGGGACTTGACCCCTTTACCACAAATCTCGTTGTAGCGGACGAGAGCAGAACTTCAAAAACGATATGCCTTGCGGCTACCCCCGCCATTAAAACTTACGGCATACCGGGTAGAGCAAGGCTTTTTGAAGTTGAGCAAAAAATAAAAGCCGCTAACATAGCAAGAAAACCAACAGAAGGCAAATCCTACGATTTAAACGAATTAAGGGAAAGTCCGAAACTTGCCATTGATTATATAGTCGCTAAACCTCGTATGGCTCTTTATATGAAGTATAGCACAAAAATTTACAGTATATATTTGAGATATATCGCGCCGGAGGATATTCATATTTATTCGGTGGACGAGGTTTTTATCGACGTAACGAGTTACCTTCCAACCTACAATACAACGCCTCACGAACTCACGCTGAAATTGGTAAGAGAAGTTTTAAAAGAAACAGGTATAACAGCGACTGCCGGAATTGGAACAAATCTTTACCTTGCGAAAATCGCTATGGATATTGTAGCGAAAAAAAATGCCCGCAGATAAGGACGGAGTCCGTATCGCGGAGCTTGACGAAATGAGTTACAGAGAAAAATTATGGGGACATACGCCACTTACGGATTTTTGGAGAGTCGGCAAAGGTTACGCCAATAAACTAAAGGCTCACGGTATATATACAATGGGCGATATTGCAAAATGTTCGATAAACTATGAAGAACTTTTGTATAAACTCTTTGGGATTAACGCAGAATTTTTAATCGACCACGCTTGGGGATATGAACCTTGCACAATAGAAGCGATAAAATCGTATAAACCCGAAAATAACAGCCTAAGTTCGGGACAAGTTTTACAAGAGCCGTACACTCACGACAAAGCAAGGCTTATCGTATGGGAAATGACGGATTTGCTCGTCCTTGATCTCGTTGAAAAAGTCTTGGTAACGGATCAAATGGTTTTAGATATTGGTTACGATATAGAAAATATGAAAAGTTATAAGGGAGAAGTCCATATTGACCATTACGGACGAACAGTTCCAAAACCGGCGCATGGCTCTATAAATCTTAATAAACATACCTCGTCTTCAAAGGAAATTTTAAACGCAATATTAGAACTCTATGACCGTATTGCAAATCCTTCGCTTTTAGTCCGCAGAATAACCGTCACGGCAAATAGAGTAATCGGAGAAAACGACAAAAACACAAAATCGGAAGAAATAGACCTTTTCGCCGATAATTCAACCGATGAAAAAAATCAAAGGGAAAAATTATTGCAACACGCTTTAATCAATGTAAAAGATAAATTTGGCAAAAACGCGATTTTAAAAGCCGCAAATTTACAAAAGGGAGCAATGACAATAGAACGTAACAAACAAGTCGGAGGGCATAAAGCGTGAATGAGGATATAAGCCGATACAAAGATATAATAAATCTTCCGCATCACATTTCAAAGCGTCATCCTCGTCTATCAATGGAGAAACGAGCGGCGCAATTTTCCCCTTTCGCGGCTCTAACGGGTTATGAAGAAGCAACGGACGAAACTTCAAGACTTACCGATGAAAAAATAGAACTTTCCGAAGAAGATATGGAAGAATTAAACCGCAAATTGCAAAATTTACAAGGAGAGGCGGTTATCACATATTTTGTAAAAGACGAACGAAAATCCGGCGGCTCTTATGTTACGATTAAGGGCGAGGTTAGGCGAATAGACGATTATGAAAAAGCGATTGTAATGCGCGATGGGAGCAAGATTTTTGTTGACGATATTTTAGATATTGAAAGTTAATTCTATTCCGCAAAATAAAACACATTACCTTTGGGACAAAATGTCAACCTACGTACACGAGGCACAAGAAAAGCGTGTTCGCGTAGGATTTTCCAATGTAGCCATCGGTAATAATCAAAATCGGCGTGTCTTTTGGAAAGTCCTTTCAAGACGAGATTTACGAATTGACTCATTCCAAGTATAAGACCTAATACTAATCGCGGTTTAAAATTTTAAATGTATATAAGGTTTTAAACCGCGATTAGTCTCATGCAAGTTCCACTAAGAATTAAAATTATAAGTGGAACTAAGTATAAATTTGCCACTTTTTCAGCAACCTCTTCATCCTGCGTTATATATTTTTTCGTCTATCATATCAAATTTTTTTGCTAACAACACGGACGAAGTTATATTACAAAACACATTGATCATAGTATTGCCCATATCTAAGATTGGCTCTACGCAAATGAATACCATTACCGCTTCGGGAGGCGCGCCTATCGCAGCAAATACGGAACTCCATGCGATAATGCCTCCACCCGGAATTGGCGGCATCGCATAACTAAAGATGAACACATATATGAATAAAGACAAAATAAATTCGGGGGTAAACGGTTTGTCAAATACTCGCGCCACCATAATCGTAGGCAGGGCTATAGTCAAGCTGCACCCCGGCAAATGAAGCTGAGTGCCTACGGGTAAGACAAAAGAAGCAAGACTTGGGGAGACACCGAATTTTTGTGTGACAAGCTTTAGCGTTTGCGGCAATGCGGCATTGGAACTTCTAAGAGCCAATGGAACAGCGGCGAACGAAAATAATTTTTTGAGGAAAATCGTTGGCGATTTTTTATCGTAAACGCCCACAATAACTCCAAAGAGAACTGAAATTAAGAGCCATAACAAAAGGTTTCCCGCAATAAGTTTTCCAAACGCCCAAATACTTGCCGTATCCGTATCCGTATGAAATACCATCTGTAAGGTGGTAGCAAAGACG
>JAGBKP010000114.1 GCA_017635875.1 Selenomonadaceae bacterium
AATTTTTTCTCTCTCTTTCTTTTCTTTGCTACTTTCATACAATATCTTAACACTTTAGTGTTTAGATATTGTTGTGCCCTTTGGGTACTTTTCTTTCTCTCTCTTTTTTATAAAAAAGAGAGAGAAAGAAAAGAAAGTAGGAAGTATCCTAAAAATTAAAAGGAAAGATAGTATGTTAAAATTCGGCGGCGCAAAAAATACCCTTCAATGCACCTTTTGCGGTAAGACGAGCAATCAAGTGCAAAATCTGGTGGCAGGTCCCGGCGTATATATATGCAACGAGTGCGTTGAACTGTGCAACGAGATTATAGCAAAAGAAAGCGATACTATGGCGGCGGGGGCGCGCGCCGAATTTTCCGATTTGCCGAAGCCGCAGGAGATAAAAGCGGTGCTTGACGATTATATCATCGGACAGGAAGAAGCAAAAAAAACGCTCTCTGTCGCGGTGTATAACCATTATAAGCGCATAAACGCTGCGAGCGGCGGCGCGGAAATACAAAAGTCAAACATACTTATGATGGGACCTACGGGCAGCGGGAAAACGCTGCTCGCTCAAACTTTGGCGAAAGTTTTAAACGTGCCTTTTGCCATAGCTGACGCGACAACGCTTACGGAAGCGGGTTACGTCGGCGAAGACGTCGAGAGCATACTTTTAAAGCTGATACAGGCGGCTGATTACGATATACCGACGGCGCAGCGCGGCATCGTTTATATAGACGAAATAGACAAAATCTCGCGCCGTTCGGAGAATCCGTCGCTGGAGAGAGACGTATCGGGCGAAGGCGTGCAACAGGCTCTTTTGAAAATTGTGGAAGGCACGACCGCGCTTGTCCCCCCTCGAGGAGGCAGGAAACACGCAAAACAGGATTTAATACAGATAAACACGGAAAATATTTTATTTATATGCGGCGGCGCGTTTGAAGGGCTTGAAAAGATAATAGAATCCCGTATGGGCGAAAAGCAGCTTGGATTTGGCGCAAAGGTAAAATCCGCGAAAAACAAAGAAGTAGGCGCGCTTTTTGCGGAGGCTATGCCGGAAGATTTGATAAAATACGGACTAATCCCCGAATTTATCGGGAGGCTTCCTGTGTTTGCAGCTTTAGACGCGCTTGACGAAAAAGCTTTGGTAAATATATTGACGGAGCCTAAAAACGCTCTCGTAAAACAGTACAAAAAACTTCTCGCCATGGACGATATGGAGCTTAATTTTGACGAGGACGCGCTTATCGCCATAGCTAAAGAGGCTCTTCGCCAAAAGACGGGCGCAAGAGGATTAAGAGGGATAATAGAGCGCGTGATGCGGGATATTATGTACGACGCGCCCACAACGGAAATCGGAAGATATTTTGTCACAAAAGCGATGGTGGATGAGAAGTTAAAACCCCGTGCTAGGGTAAAAGAAAACGAACAGACGGAAGATATCGAAGAAGAACAGATGTACGGAAATATTTAAAAAGGTTTTTATGTTAAAGTTTTTTCTCTCTCTTTTTCTTTGCTTCTTTCTTTTTCTCTCTCTTTTTTTCAAAAAAGAGAGAGAAAAAGAAAGAAGGCAATAAGTCTACAAATAGGCGCACGTATTTTTGCGAGCGTCTTTTTTTACAGAGAGACGGTGAAATATGGCTGAATTAGAGACGCTTCCCCTTGTGCCTTTAAGGGGAATGATAGTTTTCCCTAATATGATGATAAATCTGGATGTGGTAAATCCTCGCGTGGTAGCCGCTGTGGAAGAAGCGATGGCGACTAATCACAGAGCCTTTGTGACGGCGCAAAAAGACGCGACTATAGAAAATCCCGGACGGCGCGATATTTACAGCATCGGTACGATAGTTGAAATTCGTCAAATTTTTCGTTTGCCCGGCGGCATTGTGCGAATTTTGATAGAATGTTTGCAACGCGCCACGATTAAGGGTTACGGACAGGTTGGCGATTATATCGAAGTGGACGTGCTCCCGCATACCGATACGGAAAGGCAGACCTCCGAAATGGAGGCTCTCACCCGCGCAGTCGCCCATAAATTTGAGGAATGGGTGAAGAGAAGCCAAAGAATTCCGCCCGATACCTTTGTCGCTATTTCCGTCTTAGATAACGCCAGCAGGCTTACCGACATTATCGCAAGTCATCTGAATCTCACTCTCGACGTAAAGCAGGATTTGCTCGCTACATACGGTTTAAAGCGCAGACTTGAAAAAATATACGGCATTTTGCTTAGAGAGCTTGAAATTCTTACAATAGAACAAAATATAGGAAACAAACTTCAAGAGCAGGTTGAAAAAGTACAGAAAGACTTTTATTTAAGGGAACAGATAAAGGTTATCAAAAAAGAACTCGGCGACGACGAGGACAAAGAGGAGCAAATTTCAGATTATACGAAGAAAATCGAAAAGGGAAAATTCCCCGAAGAAGTCAAAAAAACTTTGGAAAAAGAATTGCATCACCTTAATATGATGGCGCCTATGTCCCCCGAATCCGCTATGGTGCGCGTATATATGGACTGGATATTGGAACTTCCTTGGAACGAAGAAACCAAAGACGAGGAAGATATAAAAGCCGCAGAAGCCATACTTGAAGAAGATCATTACGGGCTTGAAAAAGTCAAAGAGCGCATACTTGAATTTTTGGCGGTGCATAAGCTCACGAAGGATAAAGAATCCCCGACAATACTTTGTCTCGTGGGGCCGCCCGGCGTAGGAAAAACTTCTCTTGCAAGCTCCGTGGCGAGAGCCTTGGGGCGGAAATTTGTACGCGCGTCTTTGGGCGGAGTACGCGACGAAGCGGAGATACGAGGTCACAGAAGAACGTATATAGGTTCTCTCCCCGGGCGCATAATCGAAGGAATAAAGCGCGCGGGAACGAAAAATCCCGTGTTCTTGCTGGACGAAATAGACAAGCTTTCGTCTTCGTATCAAGGCGACCCGTCGGCGGCTCTCCTTGAAGTGTTAGACCCCGCGCAAAACGTAGCTTTTCGCGACCATTATTTAGAGCTTGCCTTTGATTTATCCAAGGTTTTTTGGATAGTTACGGCGAATAATTTGGCGAACATTCCGCGTCCCCTTCGCGACCGTATGGAGATAATCACTCTTTCAAGCTACACGGAGATAGAAAAACTTGAGATAGGCAAAAGATACCTCTTTCCGCGCCAACGCGAGAAAAACGGACTTTTGGCGAAAAATATCACGCTTGGAGAAGGCGTTATAGAAAAAATAGTCGCCGAATACACAAGAGAAGCGGGGGTACGCGAACTTGAGCGCGTACTCGGGGCTTTATGCCGAAAAGTCGCGCGACGCATAGTTGAAGGCGAAGTAAAAAATGTTCGCGTAACAAAAAATAATCTCACGGTTTTTTTGGATAAACCCAAATACATAACAAAAAAAGCGGAGAAAAAGCCGCAAATAGGCGTAGCAACGGGAATGGCTTGGACGGAAGTGGGAGGAGATATACTTCCCACAGAAGTTTCGGTATTAAAAGGCAAAGGCGAACTAATCCTTACGGGTCAACTCGGCGACGTTATGCAAGAATCCGCGCGCGCGGGGCTGTCTTACATCAGAAGTCGTTCCGATGATTTTAAACTCGCTAAAAATTTCTATGAAAAACTCGATTTACACATACATCTTCCCGAAGGCGCGATACCAAAGGACGGCCCATCCGCCGGAATTACGATGGCCACAGCGATGATTTCCGCTCTGACAAAGAAAAAAGTCCGCAGCGATCTTGCGATGACGGGCGAAATAACCCTGCGCGGAAACGTGCTCCCCATAGGCGGGTTAAAGGAAAAAGTTATAGCCGCCTACCGCGAAGGTATGAAAACCATAATCCTACCTAAAGAAAACGAACGGGATATTGAAGATATTCCCGAAATGGTTAGAGAAAAACTTGAGTTTATACCCGTGGAGCATATGGACGAAGTGTTAAAAGTCGCCCTGTTGTGAGTTTAGTTACGACTAAAAAAAACATCGCCTGTACTTGATACGTGAAAATCAAGTGCAGGCGATGTTTTTACGCTTGCGTTGCTGTAGAAAAGATACGAAAATGAGACAAAATTTTCATTAAAATGCCGTAAATCCGTATTATTTTTTCGTTAGAAAAAATAATTTCATTCGTCAGCATTTCAACAAAGCGTGCGGGAGGAGGAAGATTTAAACTCCCCCCTTCCTCCGATTGACACCCCCACTTTAGAAGTGGGGGACATCTCAGCTTTGTTATAAAATCATTTATAACTTTTAGAGGTTACCTATAGAAGAATAGTAGTCAATTACTTTCTTCAAAACACAATCTCGCCCAAAAAATCTAAAATATCCATTATCGCCGTTTTATTTACCGGTATAAGAAAAATTGAAAAAATGTCACACAACAGTCATTTTCAATGATGTGGTACTTGCCAGCGACGCGATGATTTTCACTCATTCCTCATCATCATAGTCACTATCGCAACTATCGTAATAGGAAGAATCCTCTGCATCAAACTCATCTTCCTCGTAATCATCGTAATCATCGCAATCGTAATCCTCATATTCGTCGCGATCATAATCATAGTCGTGTTCTCGCTCATAAACGACAGTGTCGCGGTAATTTTCGACTTTTTCGGTGTGGGTAGAGCTAGAAGCGGACGCAGAACTTCCGAAGAAGTTGGCAAATAATGCTCCAAAACCCGCGCCTGCTAAAAATTTCCATATTCCGCCGCTTGAATTATTACGCTTTACGGTATTTCTCACCTGAGTGGGCGGGAGTTTGCTGCTCATCGGTTTACACGGCTCTCCGCAACGACCGCAAAATTTAATATCGCCTATGATCCTTGCTCCGCAGTTTGTACAGTATTTGTGCATTGCTTTCACCCGCAATAAGTTTTTGATA
>JAGBKP010000115.1 GCA_017635875.1 Selenomonadaceae bacterium
CAAATTCAACAGTCGTTAAAGCGTATGGCGACGGCGGAAAAAGAAACCTCAAAGATTACGGATTCCATTCAAGAAGTAAGCGGTTTCAGTCGCGAGATGTCCGGCAACGCGCAGTCCGTATCTGCGGCGACGGAAGAACAGACGGCGATGGTAAACGATATTACGGACGCGAGCGAATCGCTTGCAAATCTCGCCCAAAAACTTCAAAACGAGGTTATGCAGTTTAAACTTTCAAGATAAGAATAAAAAACAGCGGCGCAAGAATTTTAACTTGTGTCGCTGTTTTAGTGTTTATTACATAAATCCCATATTTTTAAATGCAAATATCCACAAGAATATAGTTAAACACGACAAAAGGGAAGTATATACCACGACGTTTCCGGCTAAATCCGCGTCGCTTTCCATTTGTTGCGCCATAGCAAAAGAGGCTATTGCCGTAGGCGTTGCAAATATCGAAAGCAAAGTTAAAAGTTCCGCGTCTCTGTAGCCAAGATAAATCGCTAAAGACATAATCACCGCAGGCACAACCACAAGCCTTGACAATACTGTTGCGGTAAGTTCTTTTATATGCTCGTGATAACTCTTTAATGAAAAGGACGCGCCCAAAACTATAAGCGCGATTGGAGTAGTAGCGAACGCTACCTGTCTTATGGGTTTTAATATGGGTTCTGGGATAGGCACGGATAATAGCATAAAAACTCCGCCCGCGATACCGCCAAGTATCATCGGATTTTTTAATACGCCCTTTAAAATTTTAAATATCTCTATTTTTCCGCCTCTAAATGTTTCCAAAACTATTACGGAGAACACATTGTAAAACGGCACTACAACCACTACAAGCATTGCCGGTATCGAGATGGCGGCGTCGCCGAAAATGTTTTGCACTATGGGAACGCCCATTATCACATAGTTGCTTCTGAAAATGCCCTGTATCATCGCGCCGCGTTTTTTATTGTCCTTCACAAAAGCGCAGACTAAAACGGTAGCAATAGTAAGTGCCGCCAAAAGCGCAAAGAAGCAAAAGAGCGCGAGAGTCATATTAAGATGTTTTTCGGGGTTTATGGTGTATATGCTGTAAAACATCAAACAAAAGAAGAACACGCGGAAAACCATTCGGTTTATGTGGTTTAGTTCTTCTTTGTTTAAAATCCCCATATATTTCACGATAACGCCGATAAACATCAGAAAGAATATGGGCAGAACCGCGCTTACGGATATTATGAAATTTTCGTACAAAATTCTCGTCCTTCCTTATGTTTTGCTTATTTACTTTCTTCTTTTCTCTCTTTCTTTTGCCTGTCCCCGTGAGGGGGAAAAAGAAAGAGAGAAAAGAAGAAAGTAACAAAGAAGAAAAGAGAGAAAGAAAACTTTATCAAAAAAACATTTTAAAACTGTCTTATTCATAATATTTTATCACCGAATTTTAAAATGGCAATATCTAATGCTTTTGCCGTATTGAAATTTTTTAAATTTTGAGTTATTATATGATTGATATTTTCAATTCATCAGGAGGCGGGCTATGACGCAGTTTGATAAACGAAACTTAAGTATGATGATGGATTTTTACGAAATGACTATGGCAAACGGTTATTTTGAAAACGATATGAAATGCAAAAAAGTGGTCTTTGACGTTTTTTATCGTGAAAATCCCGACGGCGGCGGGTTCGCCATATTTGCAGGGCTTGAGCAGGTTATAGAATATGTTGAAAATCTCCGTTTCGATGAAGACGATATAGAATATTTTAGGTCGCAGAATATTTTTTCCGATAAATTTTTAAATTATTTGAAAGATTTTCGCTTTAAAGGCGATATTGTCGCTTTACCGGAAGGCACGGTAATGTACCCGAACGAGCCGATTGTAACGGTTATCGCCCCCGTAATAGACGCGCAACTAATCGAAACCGCGATTCTCGCGCAGATAAATCATCAATCGCTTATAGCCACGAAGGCAAGACGAATAGTTTATTCCGCGGAGGGCAGAGCCGTCAGCGATTTTGGCGCAAGACGGGCGCACAATATGGACGCTGCGACTTACGGCGCAAGAGCCGCGTATATCGGCGGAGTTGTCGGTACCGCAACTGTTACGGCGGGGCAAATGTTTAACATTCCCGTGAGCGGCACTATGGCGCACAGTTGGATTATGCTCTACGGCGACGAATACGAAGCCTTTAAGCGTTACGCGGAGGTTTACCCCGACGCGTCCGTCTTTTTGGTTGATACTTACGACGTTGTTCATTCGGGCGTGCCGAACGCGATAAAAGTCGCAAAAGAAGTTTTAGAGCCTATGGGAAAAAGGCTCAAAGGCGTTCGTATAGATTCCGGCGATTTGGCGTATCTATCCAAGAAAATTCGCAAGATGCTTGATAACGCGGGGCTTTCAGATTGCAAAATAATAGTTTCGAACAGTTTGGACGAATTTACTATAACTTCGCTACTCCATCAAGGCGCGGCGATAGACAGTTTCGGAGTAGGGGAGCGGCTTATTACCGCAAAATCCCAGCCTGTATTCGGAGGAGTGTATAAACTTGCCGCGGTTGAAGAAAACGGCGAATTTATCCCGCGTATGAAGGTTTCCGAAAATATCGAAAAAATCACCAACCCGGGGCAAAAAGAAGTTTATAGGATTTACGATTCCACAAATCACGCCGTCGCGGATTTAATCACCCTCGCGGGCGAAAAAGTGGATATGTCGCTGCCGTATAGGTACATAGACCCAAAAAAACCTTGGAAAAATCGTTTTTTTGAAAATTGCACGGCTAAAAATCTTCGCAAACTCTATGTAAAAGACGGAAAACGCGTGGAAAAATTGCCCGCTTTAAGCGAAATTCGCGATTATGTGAAAAAACAACTCGACGAAGAAATTTGGGACGAGGAGCAACGCTTTGAAAATCCTCATACTCACTATCTTGATATGTCGCCGACTTATTACGAATTAAAAATGAGTTTGCTTCACGAAACGAAGCGTCAACACGAGGAGTGAAGTTATGATTACGGGAAATACGAAACTGCTTGGAGTTATGGGGCATCCCATAAATCATTCCTTTTCCCCCGCCATACACAACGCGGCGTTAAACGACGCTGGGCTTGATTACGCGTATTTGCCCCTTGAAGTGCCGAAAGAATCTTTAAACAATACGCTAAAATGGATTAAGACGCTGAATTTTCGCGGTTTTAACGTAACAATTCCGCATAAAAACGATATTTTGCCGCTTTTGGACGAAGTGACGGAAGAAGCCAAAACTGTCGGCGCGGTAAACACGGTTATAAGGGAAAACGGACGGCTTATAGGATATAATACGGATATAGTGGGCTTTACTGCGGGGCTTGCCGAAGCAAATTTTAAAGCTGAAAACAAAAACGCCGTAATCCTTGGCGCGGGCGGCGCAGCGAGAGCTGTGATAGCAGGGCTTTTAAAGGAAAAGATAAAAAATATCGCGATAGCGGCAAGAAATACGGAAAAAGCCGAAATTCTCGCAAAAAATTTCAATAGGGGCGTTGTTTGCGTGAATTTTGCGGACGAAGAATATAATAACCTCCTAAAAGACGCCGATATCGTGGTAAACACAACGCCGCTCGGTATGTACCCCAATGTGGACGCTATGCCTCCGATTGATTTTTCAATCGTAAAAAAAGACGCGCTAATCTATGATATAATATATACGCCCGAAGAAACAAAATTTTTAAAAGAAGCCAAAGAAAAAGGATTAAAAACTGCAAACGGCGAAACTATGCTTGTAGAGCAGGGCGCGGCGGCGTTTAGACTATGGACGGGGGAAGATCCCAACGTAGACTTAATGAAGGAAACTTTAAGGAACGCTCTTAAAGACTGCAGGCACGAGGGAGTGGAGTAAATGAAAATCGGAATAATCGGCGCTATGGAAATGGAAATAACGCTGTTAAGAGAAAAAATGACTGAGATTAAGTCGACCGAAATCGCGGGCATAACCTTTTTTGAGGGGAAAATCGGCGATATATCCGTCGTTCTTGCTCGCTCCGGCATCGGCAAAGTAAACGCCGCTATGACGGCTGAAATCGCCATATCTTCATTTAAAGCGACGCATATCATAAACACGGGTTGCGCCGGCGCGCTTGACAAGACTCTCGTCGTAGGCGACGTTGTAATCTCAAAGGACGCCGTGGAGCACGACCTCGACACTTCCGCCATAGGTTTTAAAAAGGGCGAGCATCCCTTTATGAACATTCGTTTCTTTGAAGCGGACAAAGAGCTTTCCGAAAAAGCCGTTGCCGCCGTTAAAGGCGTTTTCCCCGAAATAACCGTAAAATACGGCAGAATATGCTCGGGCGACCAATTCATTTCATCGAAAGAGAAAAAAGCGGAGCTTACGGAGGAATTTGACGGGTCCTGCGCTGAAATGGAAGGCGCGGCGATAGCGCACGTTTGCTATTTGCACAAAGTTCCTTTTTGCATCATACGCGCAATAAGCGACCAAGCGGACGAAAAAGGGCAGATGTCTTTTGAGGAGTTCGCTCCCATAGCCTCGAAACGCAGCGCGGAAATTACAAATTATATGCTTAAAAATTGGTGATTTGGCAGGAAATTTTCATTTTTTGGTGAAATAAAAAATAATTGGATATGTTCAGACTGTCGACAAAACAAAAAAATTAAAAATCAATAATGAAGAAAACTAATCAATAGAGTTTAGTAAAGTTTTTTCTTTCTTCTTTTTCTTTGCTACTTTCTTTTTCTTCTTTCTTTTTTTCAAAAAAGAAAGAAGAAAAAGAAAGTAGGATAAGTCTACCAGATGAGATGTTTTGATTTTTTTAGGGGTAACAAGTTCGTCCGCAGGGATTTGGGAAATGCTCCGTAATTCATACGAGGTGGTTTTATGGTCATCGGAAAAAAGCGTTATGACGAATTGGAAACCGGAGAACAACAAATACTTACAGGCAAATATGGTATTCAGCCAAAAAGCGGCGGCGGATTTTCAAAATATGTTATAGAATATGTAAGAGAACTGACCGACGACGAGAAGATTTTTTTCCAAGAGAAAAGTTTTTTATCGCCGCATTTTGTGACGCAGAGTCTTTATAAGCTGAAGGGCAATTTACAACCGATTCGCTTCAACAGGATTTTAAAGGAAAAGCTCGCGCAATTTGAAGCTCTTCGCACAAATTATACGCTTTTAAACGACAAGAAGGTCGCCGTTGTTTTTGAGGAAAGGTCGGATTTTCCGACTGTGAATTTTAAAAGTTTGGCGACTATGGACAAGGAGCAGGTTAACCGCGCGCTCCGCACGATAATGGAAGCGGATATGCGCGAACATTTCGATATAAATCGTGGTTCTTTGATTCGCTTTTCCATTTACAAAACCGGCGCGGACGAATACGCCGTTTTGGTTACGATGTCACATCTCATCTTTCCTCGTGTGGACTTAACCGGTTTTTTCCAAGAAATATTAGGATTTTCGGTCGCAAAAACAGTCGAAAAAGAGCAGACCTCCGCGTATAAGGTTAACGATCCGTTGGTTAAATCTTACTGGGAAAAAATGCTTGAAAATCTTCCGAGTTTGCCGCAGATTCCTTACGCTAAAATCGGTAATTTCGCCAAAAAACAATCAAAGGTATACAGGAAAAAATTGCCGGAAGATTTAACGAGCGAGCTCCTTCATATCGCAAAATCCAATCGTATGCTCTTAATGGCGATAATAGAATCCGCGTGGAGCATTTTGCTTGCCGAATACAATGACAGCGAAGATGTGTTTTTTTCCGCGCTTTTGCCTGATAAAAAAGCAAACGTAAAAGTTCCGAATGTCCGCGCTATGCCCGTGAGAGTTAAAATCAATCGAAATATAAGCGTTGAGCAGTTCGTAATGAATAATTTTCAACAGCTTATAATCTCAAAGCCGTACAGTTCGCTTCAAATAGACGAGCTTCACGACATCGCCGGAAAAGGCGGAAATTTGTTTAACCATTTTTTGAGTTTCTACGATTTTATGGAGGAAGAAAAGGAGTATTCGGACGTTGAAGGAACCGATTCGGGCGCGTTGGTTTTGAGAAATTCGTGGGACTCGGGGCCTTCTCATATCGGGCTTTATTTTCAATATGAAGATGGGAGCGTTACGCTCACTTTAATCTACGATTCCGGCTTTTTTGCGAATATGTCCGAAACTCTCTTGCTTGACAGATTTTTCTGCGTAATACTTCAAATGTTGAACGATTATAATCTGTCGTTTTCGCTGTTCATGGCAAGGCTGAAGGAGCGTATTGTTCTTGGCGGAACAAAGACCGAGAAAAGAGAAAATCTCGATCTTTATCTTAAATACGAGCTTGCAAGAACCAGCATATTCAGCGGGGTGAACGGCGATGATTTTGCTATTGCGCTCAAAAAAGCCGAGCATAAGATTTTCTTTGAAGGCGATAGAATATCAGGCGACGATTTAAAAGAAAATTTGGTCTTCTTGCTAAAAGGCAGAGTTGCCAGAAATGTGGACACGGGCGACGGTTGGTATCGAACGCTTGATATTTTGAAGGAAGCTTCCCTTCTAAACATAACCTACGCGCTTGAAAATCCGAGACTTCCTCTGTCGTTTGAAATTTTGACCGACGAAGCGGAGGTTGTATTTATCAAAAGGGATTCTATGATAAGTCTGATACGCAAAAACAGCAAAATAGGCGAAAAGTTATTGTGCTACGCGCTTAACGATATGGAAAAATATCAATTTCTTTGGATGCAATCGTAAGAATACTTATAAAAAAGGAGAATAACTATGGAAATAAAGAAAGAACAAAGCGGGTCGAATTTAACGATTTTTTTGGAGGGAAGACTAGACGCAACGACGGCTCCGTCTCTTGACAAAGAAATCGGTTCGTCCCTTGACGGCGTAACAAATCTTGTATTTGATTTTTCAAAACTTGTGTATATAGCGTCCGCGGGTTTACGCACCCTTTTGGTGGCGCAAAAGCGAATGAAAAAGCAGGGCAGTATGAAAATTGTTCACGTCAGCAAAGACGTAAACGATGTGCTTGAGATGACGGGTTTCATAGATTTTCTTACCATAGAAAATTAATATGAAAATAAAAAAATAGGCTCTGTAATAAATGTTGTGGAGTGCTCTTCGGCAAGAACCGCAACATTTATTACAGAGCCTTTATTTGTTCAAATTTATACTTTTTAAAATTTCACATATTCCCGAAATTTTGCAAAGTCAATAAAAGTTTCTTCGTTTTTATGAGTTTGCAAATAATTTTGATGTTCGCTTTCGGCTTCTTGAAAACTCTTTAAACTTTTTGCCAGTGCGTAACAATGCCTTGCAAGTTTGGGATCGCTGTTCGGGTCGTTCATAGTAATGCCTATGCAAGAAACCGCCGGCGGTTTGCCGCGGTTGGCTATGAAGTTCAGATGCAGTTCCACCTGCGGCTCATCTTCAGGGTCTTTGTAAAACACTCCCGCGCGGTACATTTCCCCGCGCGCTTTGCCCTGCCCGTCGGGAACGTAAGGATTTACAACGGCAAAAAGCACGTCCATCAGTTTGGATAAATCCGTCTTTTTAGGGTTATATGCTACTTCTACACCCATATAGCCTTTGTTTTCGCCGCTTGCTACGTTTTTAAAACTTGCGTTCGCCTCTGCGTTTATGTAGCCGGTTTGTGTTTCCAAAACGCCGGGCAAATTCATAAAGACTTCTTGCAATTCGTGAAAATCGCCGCCGGAAAAATATATTTTTTTTATATACATAATATCACTCTTTCTCCGGGTGGAAAATATCCACTTGCCGCATTGACGCCCGTTTTACGTCAAAGAGATTTATAAGTTCCGCAACGGCTTGAGTAGGGGAAATCTGCCCTTTTAACACAGCCTCGCGAATTTCCGGCATTCTTCCCGTAACTACTGCGTCTTCAAAGAAGAGATTGTGAAGATGTTCGTCGATCATACTGTGCATCCAGTCAAGGAGCTGACCTTCCCTGCGTTTTTGCCAAACTCCGCTTTCTTTTGTGATTTTTTCAAACCCTTTTATAACTTCCCAAAGCTCCTTTAGCCCGGTATGCTCTACGGCGGAGCAGAGATAGGCGTGAGTTGCCCAACCCGGCGTGGCGGGACGGATAAATTCTATCATACGCTCGTATTCGCCTCTTGCGACTTTCGCTTTCATAAGATTATCGCCGTCGGCTTTGTTTATAACTATAGCGTCCGCAAGTTCCATAATGCCTTTTTTTATGCCCTGCAAATCGTCGCCCGCGCCGGTTAAAACTATGAGCAGGAAAAAATCAACCATAGAGCGCACGGTTGTTTCGGACTGCCCAACGCCCACCGTTTCAATTATAATAACGTCGTACCCGGCAGCTTCGCACATCAGCATAGTTTCGCGACTTTTTCTTGCAACGCCGCCAAGGGTTCCGCCTGCGGGTGATGGTCTTATAAACGCTTCGGGACGGCGCGAAAGAGTCCCCATACGCGTTTTGTCGCCTAATATAGAGCCTTTGGTGACAGAACTTGTGGGGTCTATCGTAAGCACAGCGACTTTATGTCCTTCGTCGCAGAGCATATTTCCGAACGCCTCAATGGTAGTGCTTTTTCCCGCGCCGGGAACGCCCGTGAAACCGATTCTAAGGGCGTTTCCCGTACGGGGCAAAAGCCTCTGCAAGACTCTTTGCGCTTTTTTGAAATGTCTGGGGCTGTTGCTTTCTATAAGGGTAATAGCGCGAGAGAGCGTAATTCTGTCGCCGTTTGCGACGCCGTTTACATAATCGTCCTCGGACAAAATCATACGTCGCTTTGGTTTTATTTTGCCGCTGGCGATATTGGGGTTAATATTTCCTACTGTAGTATCCTTAATTCCATCTATTCCGCTCATAACGGAGCAAGCAAATTTATCGTCGTCCTTTTCCGGCACCCAGCTTGGTTTTGAAGTTGTGTATTTCTGCTCTTCCATATTTCCTCCTTTATCGGGGCTTTGCCACAAACCACGGCAGAGCGCCGTCCTGCGTATGCCAAAAGAGTTTCGCCCTTTGGACTTTCATTTTTATTTAGCAAAAGCCTTCCCAAAATATGGGGAAGGCTTTTACTGATTAAAGGTTTATTCTTCTTCTTTAGCTTTATCCATAAGGAGCTGCAAAAGTTTTATTCCCGCCTCGGGGATATTGGTGCCGGGCGCGAATATGGCGACTGCGCCGTGGTTGTAAAGGTTATCGTAATCCTGTACGGGGATAACGCCGCCTATACATACCATAATGTCTTCGCGGCCGAGTTTTTTAAGTTCGTCCACAAGCTGCGGCAACAAGGTATTGTGACCTGCGGCAAGGGAACTGAAGCCTACCATATGGACGTCGTTATCCACAGCGTCTTGCGCCGTTTCCTCCGGAGTTTGGAAGAGCGGACCCACATCGACATCCCAACCCATATCCGCAAAGGAGGAAGCGATAACTTTCTGACCTCTGTCGTGACCGTCTTGACCCATTTTCGCCACAAAGATACGCGGGCGACGACCCGTGAGTTTTTCAAACTCGTCTGCCATACCTCTCGCTTTGTCGAGTTCGGTCTTGTCGGTAAATTCGTTGGAATATACGCCGGAAATGGTGTGGATAACCGCTTGGTAACGTCCCGAAACCTTTTCGACGGCGTCTGAGATTTCTCCCAAAGACGCGCGAACTCTCGCGGCTTCAACGGCGCATTCAAGTAGGTTGCCGTTGTCGCGGCTTTCGGCTGCTTTTGTGATGGCTTCAAGAGCGGCGCGAACATCGTCTTCGTTTCTTTCGCGGCGAAGTTTTTCAAGTCGCTCAACCTGCGCGTTGCGGACAGCCGTGTTGTCGATAGCGAGAATTTCCAAAGGATCTTCTTTCTCCAAGCGATATTTGTTAAGTCCGACGATAGTTTCGTTGCCGGAATCAATTTGCGCTTGACGACGAGCCGCGGCTTCTTCGATACGCATTTTCGGAAGTCCCGTCGAGATTGCTTTTGCCATACCGCCCAAAGCCTCGACTTCTTGAATATGCGCCCAAGCGCGGCGGATAATTTCGTTTGTGAGGGCTTCCACATAGTACGAGCCGCCCCACGGATCTATTATCTTGCAGACGCTGGTTTCGTCCTGAATATAAAGCTGCGTGTTGCGAGCGATACGCGCGGAAAAGTCCGTGGGAAGAGCGATGGCTTCGTCGAGCGCGTTGGTGTGAAGGGACTGCGTATGCCCCAAAGCCGCGCCCATAGCTTCCATAGCCGTGCGAGAAATGTTGTTGAACGGATCTTGCGCCGTAAGCGACCAACCCGAAGTTTGGCTGTGGGTGCGAAGAGCCATAGATTTTGGATCTTTTGCGCCGAAGGATTTGACGATTTTTGCCCAAAGCACGCGAGCCGCGCGCATTTTCGCGACTTCCATAAAATAGTTCTTGCCGATTGCCCAGAAGAACGAAAGACGTTTGGCAAACGCATCGACGGGAAGTCCCGCCTTAATGCCGGTGCGGATATATTCAAGACCGTCCGCCAAAGTGTAGCCAAGCTCAATATCTGCGGGCGCGCCCGCTTCTTGCATATGATAGCCGGAGATTGAAATACTGTTGAATTTAGGCATATATTTGGTGGTGTACTCAAATATATCGCCGATAATACGCATAGACATATCCGGCGGATATATGTAGGTGTTTCTCACCATAAATTCTTTTAATATATCGTTTTGGATAGTGCCCGCCATAATCTTTTTATCAACGCCTTGCTCAACGCCGGACTGGATAAAGAACGCGAGAATGGGAAGCACCGCGCCGTTCATCGTCATCGAAACCGACATCTGATCGAGCGGAATCCCCGAGAACAATATGTTCATATCAAGCATAGAGCAAACTGAAACGCCGGCTTTGCCGACGTCGCCGACAACGCGCGGATTATCCGCATCGTAACCTCTGTGAGTCGGAAGGTCGAACGCTATGGAAAGACCTTTTTGACCTGCGGCAAGGTTGCGGCGATAGAAGGCGTTTGATTCTTCCGCCGTGGAAAATCCCGCGTACTGACGAACAGTCCAAGGACGGAAGACATACATCGTGGAATATGGACCCCTTAAGCAAGGCGGTATGCCGCTCGCAAAATCCAAATGATTCATATGGTCGTATTCGTCGTGGTTATATAAAGGCTTTACGGGAACATGCTCCATTGTGCGTTTTGTAAGAGCGTCAAACTCCGCGCCCGCCTTTTTTTCAAAAGACTTTTTCCATTCGGCGGCGTCCGCTTTAGGAGCTTCCTGCAAGCTCATTTTCGTAAAATCGGGGTTGTTGTAAGCCATTACGCAATCATCCCTTTCTTCTTCTGCAAAAGCTGCAGGATCTGATAACAGTTGGCGCGAACGGAAATATATTCGTCAATGCCGGCGTTTTTGTAAGTGTCCGACAGTTCCTTCGGCGCGGCGCCCGCAAGGAACACCGTTGCGTTCGGAAGCGCGTCGTGGAGTTTTGGCGCAAGCGCGGGAACTATTTCGGGATAAGTTGCGTCGGTGGAGCAGATAACCACAGCGTCTGCGCCGGATTCTTTTGCGGCCTTTGCCGCATCATCGACGGTTTCAAAGCCGTTGTTTGTAAGGACTTCAAACGCGCCAACCTGCAAAAAGCCTGTGGTGAAGTCCGCGCGGGCTTTGTGCTGCGGGATTGGTCCCATATTCGCGAGGAAAATCTTAACGTTGTCGCCCTTCGTGTCGCGATAATTTTCGGTAATTTTCCTGAGCGCTTCAAAGCGTTCGCTCCAACGGTGCGGCGCGATGGCTTTGACTTCTTCGCTTGCGGAATCGCCGTTTGCCGCGTTTGCGATTTCTTCTATCGTTGCGCCGGCTTCTGCCGCCTCTATTGCTTTATCTATAGAAACGTCGCTCTTTAACGCCGCAAGTTTGCCGTCTTTTGCGGAAACGTCTATTTTTGCAAGATATGCGTCAACTTCTGCAATTCTTTCTTTTTTGACTTCGTTTATGTCCTCTTCGCGGGAATCCAAGAGTTTTTCGGTCATATTGGGGTACATATTGTTGCCGACTATGCGATCCTTGCGAAGTTCCGCCGCCTTAAAGCGATCCTCTAAGACCTTTGCAATCGCGTCTTGCGGATAGCCCGCTTTAAGAGCCTCGACTATGCCGCCTTTGGATTCAATCGCTTGAAATTCTTCCCAAATCTTCTCTTTCATCTGTTTGGTGAGGGTTTCAACCGCCCAAGAACCGCCCGCGGGATCTATCGGTTGCAAAAGTCCGAATTCTTCCTGCAAAATAATTTGCACGTTGCGCGCGATACGGCGTGAAAATTCGTCGCCTTTTCTTATAGGCTCGTCAAACGGGCTACTTTCAAAGGAATCAAGCCCGCCGACCACGCCGGAGAAAATTTCGGTGGTGTTTCTGAGCATATTTACATAGGGATCGTAAACGGTTTTAAAGAATAGGGCGGGTTTTGCGTGAATGTGCATACGCTGCGCTTCTTTAGAGCCGCCGAAAGCGTCCACTATTTGCGCCCATATCGGACGAAGCGCGCGAAGTTTGGCTATCTGGAGGAAGAAGTTTGCGCCCATAGAGAAGCCGAAAACTATTTGCTTTGCGGCAGTTTCCACGTCTACGCCGCGTTCAAGCAACGCTCGTAAATAAGATACGGCGACGGAAAGGGTATAAGCCGCCTCTTGTACGTCGTTTGCGCCGCCTCTGCTGAATACGTCGCTTCTTGCGAATACGGTTTTAAGCTCCGGCGCGTTTTCTTTTGTCCACTTTGCGGCAAGAGCCATCTCATCGTACAATTTGTTTAAGGAAACGGCGTTCTTGCCGTGTTCGACAAGTTCTCCGATAGGATTTGCGCCTATAAAACCCTTTAGTTTCTTTAAATCTTTTTTCGAGGCCTTAACGGAGCTTGCGACAAGGGAAAGCATCGGTAGCGCGGTTGCGCCTGCGTATATATAGAGCGGATATTCTTCTAATTTTAGCCCGTCTAAAAGCGCGTTCATATCGCCTAAAGCAGTTACGGAAACGCCTTCGTCGCCGGGTTTTTCCGCGTTTTTGACGTCTTTACCTGCAAGCGTCGCGCTGTCTAATCGAATGTTATAAATAGTAGAGCCCTTTTCGATTTCGTGGCGAAGAAGTTCGTTGTTTTCCTTAGGCATAGTCTCATCGCATGACTGCGCAATGCCCCAAGGCTTGCCCACATAGCCGTTTTCCTGACTGCCGCGCATAAAATCGCCCATACCGGGGAAAGACGCTTTGGGTAAAATATCCTCGGTATCTTTTCTGAAATACATAGGGTCAAAAGTTATGCCCTCGTAAGTTTTCGTATACATCTTCTTTTCAAAGGGCGCGCCTTTCAAAAGAGCGATACACGCCTCTTTCCACTCGTCGTAAGTGGGAGGGGTAAATTCATCGAGAGGCACTTCGGGAAAATCCGTCTGTGCTTCGGCTTTTTTTAGTATTGCTTGAAGGTCAAGCTCACCTTTTTCGCCGATTTCGCTCATCGCTATACAGCCTCCTTTAAAAATTAAATATCGGCGACTCATTCGCCTTTGCAAACAAATCGCCGTTCTTGGATTTATCTCCGCCAAAATCTTACCGTAAAACTTTGCCGAAAGAAAAAACAAGAATGACTACAAATCCCCTACCCATCGCTCGCAGGCACATAAACGAAAAACGCAGAGCGCAAATTTTCGTTTAAACGGTGACGATAAGCAGGCAGTTCTCCTGGCTTGGTTTCATCATCCCGCTCGCCTTCCCAAAATACGCATATCTATTTCAGTGACATAATGAGTGGGACTCCACCGCACAGTGGCGGGACCGCTTCGGCTTTTACCGAATTTTCTATTGAGTCTTTCGACACCTGCTCCATAATGTTTTAATATATTCAGAATTTTATAGTATTTTGTAGAATTTGTCAAGAAAGTATAACGCTTTGCATTTTTTTTTAGCATTTTTTCACAAGCCTTAATTTTGTATACAGGTATATTTTCAAAGTATTCAAAATTTTACTTTTCATATCTTAAAAAGTATGCTAAAATGACAAATGTTTTCATTGTTGCATTTATAAAGAACTCAAATAAATACTTATCGGAGGGAATTTTTATGGTTATAGTTATGAATCCTAAAGCGACGCAAGCTGATATAGAGAGAGTCGTTGCGCGTATTGAAAAAGCGGGGCTTAAAACTCATTTATCCACCGGAGAAGAATGTACTATAGTCGGCGTTATCGGCGACAAGAAAAAAATCGCGGGACTGGAGATGAACGTTATGCCGGGAGTTGACAAAACTCTTCGCATTACCGAAAAATATAAATTGGTTAGCCGCAATTTTCAAGCTGAAGATACAATTATAGATGTTGACGGCGTTAAAATAGGGGGAAAGCATTTTGCCGTAATGGCGGGTCCTTGCGCCGTTGAAAGCATTGAACAATTAAACGAAGCGGCAAGAGCGGTAAAAAAAGCGGGGGCGCAATTTTTGCGCGGCGGCGCGTTTAAGCCGCGCACTTCTCCCTACGATTTTCAAGGACTTCACGAAGAAGGTTTAAAGCTTTTAAGAGACGCGGCAGATAGGGAAGGGTTAAAGGTCGTAACGGAAGTTGTCGATCACGACGATATAGAACTGATTGAAAAATACGCGGATATTTTACAAGTCGGCGCGAGAAATATGCACAACTTTGAATTGTTAAAGGCTTTAGGTCACGCCCATAAACCCGTTATGCTTAAGCGCGGACTTTCAGCAACCATTACAGAATGGTTAAACGCCGCCGAATATATTATGAGCGGCGGCAATACGAACGTTATTTTCTGCGAGCGCGGTATCAGAACCTATGAAACGTACACAAGAAACACCCTTGACTTATCGGCCGTCGCTATTATAAAAGAACTTTCCCACCTTCCCATTGTCGTAGATCCAAGTCACGGCACGGGCAAGCGTTCTTTGGTTGCGCCTATGTCAAAAGCCGCTGTCGCGGCAGGCGCGGACGGTCTTATAATAGAAGTGCATCCGCATCCGGAAGTTGCGCTCTCTGACGGCGATCAATCCCTTACGCCGGAAGATTTTGAAACCCTTATGGGAGACATAAAAGGCTTGACAAAATTCGTAGGTAAGGTGTTATGAAACTCTATATTATAGGAGTCGGTCTTATAGGCGGCTCATTGGGGCTTGCGTTAAAACAAAGCCTAAAGAATGAAATTTATATCACGGGTTACGGAAGAAATAAGGATAATTTAAGAGAAGCAAAAAAATTAGGCGCGATAGACAGTATCGCGCTTAATTTAGAAGATGCGGCGGATAGCGATATAATTTATTTATCAACTCCGGTTTTAAAAATTGTCCCGATTATAAAGGAATTGACGCCTTTTTTAAGCCCGAATACGATAATAACGGACGCGGGCAGTACGAAAGGAGAAATTTTTTCCGAGATAAAGCGAATTTTGCCGAAAAATATATATTATATAGCGGGTCACCCTATGACGGGGCGGGAAAAAAGCGGCGTTACGGCGGCGAGCGCGGATTTGTTCAAGGATAAAACATATATTGTCATAAAGGACGAGGAAACTCCGCAAAACGCTTATGATAAATTGATGAATATACTTAAAAATATCGGCGCAAAATTCAGTTACCTTCCTATCGAGGCTCACGACAGCGCGGCAAGCGTTATAAGTCATCTTCCGCATATAGCGGCGGCGGGGCTTGTGCATCTTTTGAAGCAAAGCGAAAATTTAGATACGGCAAAATATTTAATCGGCGGCGGTTTTCGCGACACTACCAGAATAGCGTCGTCAGACCCCGATATGTGGGCGGATATTTTAACGACCAACAAAGACGCTATCGCAAGAGATATTGATAAATACATAGATATTTTATCCGATATAAAGTCTGCCGTTACAGCAAAAGACCGCGATAAATTTTATTCTTTTTTTGACGAAAGCAAAAAATTTCGCGATAATTTGCTTTACGAAATGAAGTAAATTATGTGGCGCGTATTAAAAAGAGGGCGCAGCATCAGCGATTTTTTGATTATGCTGCCGCCTTCTTTTGTTTTGGTATAAAATGCAGGAATATAAAAATAAGAGTCGAATTTTTACAAAATGAGAATCAAGATTTAAAGTTATCCTATTGTGAAAGAAGGTAAAAAAATGGAGTTTAAAGGACTTAGCGCATCAGAAGTTGCGGAGTCCAGAAGCAAGTATGGCGCAAATGTGATTCCCGAATCTGAGCCTACTACTTTTTGGGACGAATTTAAAGAAACTTTTAAAGACCCAATGATTAGGATTTTGCTTGTTATCGTTGCAATTATGATTATTATGTACGCTCTCGGGCAAGCTGAAATCTATGAACCTATCGGCACTATCGTGGCGGTTTTAATCGTCGCTTATGTTACGGCGAAAACCGGCGTAGCGTCGGATACGAAATACCGTGAGTTAAAATCCGGCATAAAAAAAGATGTCGTAAAGGTTTATCGCGACGGCGCGATAGCGCAGGTTGAAATTGACGATATCGTAGTGGGCGATAAGGTGCTGCTACAGGCGGGCGACAAAATTCCTGCGGACGGCATTATTATAAGCGGCGGTTTGAAGGTAAACAATTCCGCGCTAAACGGCGAGGTGGAGGAGTGCCCCAAAATTCCCGCCGAGGAAAAAATCGAGTTCCCCGAAAATTTGACGGGAGACGTTATCACGGGGAAACATATACTTTTCCGCGGCGCGGTGGTTTTTGACGGCGAGGCTGTTTTGGACGTTTGCAAAGTCGGCGTCGATACGCTTATGGGCAAAATGGCGTCGGAGATGAACATAGAGGAAGTAGATTCGCCGCTAAAAGTGAAACTGAGCATTTTGGCGAAGCAAATTTCTCGTTTCGGTTACGCCTCCGCCGTTATTATCGTGGTCTTGTATATGGCGTATTTTGTGTCCGGCGCGGGCGGCGTATCCGAATATTTATCTCTGGAGTGGGGCAAAATACTCGGCGACGTTATATCCGCGGTGTCGCTTGCGATTTTAATCGTGGTGTGCGCTGTGCCGGAAGGCTTGCCGCTTATGATTTCCCTCGTCTTAATGCAAAATACCGGAAAAATGCTCTCGCATAACGTTTTGGTGCGCAAGGCTATCGGCATTGAAACCGCGGGCTCCTTGAATATTTTATTCAGCGATAAAACGGGGACGATAACAAAAGGTCAGCTTGACGTGGTGGAGTTTTTATCGGCGGACGGAAAAGTTATTATGCCCGAAAACTTAAACGAATATGCAGAAATAAAAAGACTCGTAAATATTGCTATAGGCAAAAATTCCGCGTCGCAGTTTGACTCAAATCACAACGTAATAGGCGGCAACGCAACCGACCAATCCCTTATGAGATTTTTGGGCGAGGAGGATTACCGCTCTCTTGATAAAATCTATACGGTTACGGAAAAACAGGCTTTTAACTCTTCCAATAAGTTCAGTCAAGCGTTTATAAAAGAGGAAAACAAGGTCTTTTATAAGGGTGCGCCCGAAAGACTTATGGCGAAGGGCGGCTTAAAAGGCGTCGATACAAGCGGTAAAATTATAGATATAGACACAGACCTTATCAATGCGAAGATTAACGATTACGCGGGACGCGCTATGCGTATCATCGGGTTTTCATACTCAAAATCCCCTATGACCGAAAACAAAATAAATGAAGATTTAACGATTATCGGTTTTGTGGCGATACGCGACGATGTTCGTGCGGAGGCTCGCGACGCGATAAAAGACGTGCAAGACGCGGGTATACAAGTCGTTATGATTACGGGCGACCGCAAGGAAACGGCGGTAGCCATAGCTAAAGACGCGGGACTTATCCGCGCGGAGTCGGACAGAGTTATTGATTCCACCGAACTTTCAAAAATGACGGACGAGGAGATAAAAGCCGTTATAAAGGATATCCGCGTTATTTCCCGCGCGTTGCCTACGGATAAATCGCGTATGGTAGGTCTTTGCCAAGAATTAAACCTCGTAGTCGGTATGACGGGCGACGGCGTAAACGACTCGCCCGCGCTAAAACGCGCGGACGTCGGCTTTGCAATGGGCAGCGGGACGGAGGCGGCGAAAGAAGCGGGAGAAATCGTAATACTGGACGATAATTTCCGCTCCATAAAAGACGCTGTTCTTTATGGACGCACTATCTATCACAATATTTTAAAATTCTGCAGTTTCCAGCTTATGATAAACGTTGCGGCAGTCGTTGTTTCGGCTATAAGCCCCTTCTTTGGCATAATAGAGCCGCTGAAGGTGACGCATCTTCTCTTTGTAAATCTTGTAATGGACAGCTTGGGCGCGATTATGCTGGGCAACGAGCCCGCCAAATCGGAGTATATGCGTGAACTGCCGAGAAGAAGGGACGAAAGCATTATTTCAACTTCTATGGCGTCGCAAATTCTCTTTATGGCAGGTTGGCTTGTGGTTTTAAGTTTCTGTTACTTGAAACTTCCGTATTTTGCGTCGTTCTTTGACAACGAAAAGGAACTTTACACATCGTATTTCGCGCTGTTTATACTTGCCGCGCTTATGAACGGTTTCAATGTGAGAAGTGCCGGTTTCGATATTTTTAGCGGTTTGTCGGAAAATCCGGGTTTTGTGAAAATTCAAATCGCCATCGCGCTGGTAGTTTTTGCGATAGTAAACGCCGCGCTCATTGCCCCCCTTGCGATAATCAGCAATATGTTCAGTTGCGCTCCGTTTGGCGCAATCGGTTGGTGTTTGATAATCGCGCTTTCGTTTACAATGATACCTGTGGATTTGATTAGAAAAGCGTTAAGCAAACATTAAGGAGGAAGTATTTCGGAGGTAAATTTAAATGGAACTTTCGGATTTGCTGAATTTACTGCAGGAAAACAAAAAAACCGGCGTTATTAAAAACGCTGATGTTTACGGTACGAGGACGATATCGGTGCCGACGAGTTTTGAAGAGGACAAGACCTTTAAACCTATGGATTTTAAAAAGATACGAGAATAAATCAAAATAATTTGCGCAACAAAAAGGAGGGCAAATGTCTGCCCTCCTTTTTGTTGCCTGAAGCTTATAGCTTATATTTTTTTATTTCATCGACTATTTTATAAAAATCTTCCGCTAAATTTAGCGTATCGCCTCTGTAAGTGCGCCCCGAAAAAGCCGTATGTGGCAGGGGAATAAATGGAGTGTTTCCTGCTATCGCTTGATACATTGGGTCTGCGATTATTAAATCAGCGCGTTTGAATTTTTCTTCTAATTCGCTCTCGCTTTTAAAAACTTCATCGCCTGCTCTAATAAATTCTTTTTCGGTCGTCGTCGTGTTGATTACCGTTATTTTGCAACCTATTTCGTGTTCAAGCGCAGTGGCGAGAGAGGCGGCGATTATGCTTTCGTATATTAAGTAAAATTTTTTTTCTTTTTTTAGGTTTAAGTTTAAATTATAAGCTGCGCCGTTATTATTTGTCTTTATCAGCTTTAAAATATTTTCGCCGACCATTCCTACGGGAAGTCCGATTATATACGGAATATTCCACGCCTTTTTCATCGTTTTGGCGGCGGAAAGTCCTCCGTAAGAAACTACGATATTATAAGCCGCTTTGTAGGCGTTGTTTAACTTATCAAAATCGGTATTCATAGCGAATGTTGATATTACGGGAATATCTTGATTTTCAAAAAATTCTGTTATGGCTTTATCCGCGCCGTTTAACGCAAAATCTAAAGGGGTAAGACCTAATATATTTACCCCTTTTCTTAAGTTTGGCGGATAATGCTTTTTTGTGTTTTCGATTATAATACCAGCGATTTTTTTAAGCGCAAGACTAATGCCGACGGAATAGTCTTGCATACTTGTGGTAGGCAGAGCGAAAGTTTTTATATTCGTGTTTTTTTCGATAACTTTTGATATTCCGTTCATATCAATACCGAGCATAGCGGGCATCTGCGCGGATAAAAGAGCGATAAACTTGGGCTTTTGCAAAAGAGCCGTTTTTGTAACGTCGTCTATAAATTTCTTATCGTTTCCAAGTATCGCGTCTCTTTCCGTCAGCGCGGAAATATATAGGAGCGTTTTAGAATCAAACCAGCGCGGCTCGTCGTGCGTCGTATACGTAGAATTGCAACCCGACGGGTCGTGTATAACAATCATACCGCCAAGTTCAAAGAGCGCGGACACGGCTCCGAACACATCGGCGGAATATGTTGAAATAATGCGATTGACTTGTTTCATTGTATTCCCTTTTCGAATATATAAAAAAAGAAGCCGTAAGGCTTCAAGAATGTAGACAAAATTAAAAATTACAAAGCAATAGAGCAAAAACTAATCAATAGAGTTTAGTAAAGTTTTTTCTTTCTTCTTTTTCTTTGCTACTTTCTTTTTCTTCTTTCTTTTTTACAAAAAAGAAAGAAGAAAAAGAAAGTAGGACAAGTCTACAAACCGAAAACCGTAAGGCTTCGTAATTTCTTTTTGGTGCGGATGAAGGGACTTGAACCCCCACACCAAAGGTACCAGATCCTAAGTCTGGCGCGTCTGCCAATTCCGCCACATCCGCAACAACCGCATTGTATCATACATACTTTTATTGTGTCAAGAAAATTTAAATATCCTTCCACACAAGGTCGGATAATTTTTCATAAGCCTTTGCTATATCGTTTGGGTCAATTTGCGTAATGCAGTGCATTTTCCCAATCATAGAACAACCGCCTATGGTAGAATTTTCGTTATCGCATGGCGGCAGAGGTTTTTTCGGTCTTACGATTACAGACGGAGTCTGCCACGGAGCGCATCTGTCGACTATAGAAGTTGCGTCTGTTTTTAGCGTAACGGGGGCGCAGTTTATCTCTATTACGGGCAAACGCAACGCGGCTGCCATGTGCATCGTGCCCGTATCCATTCCGATATACATAGAAGAAAGGGAAAGCGCGGCGGCGGTTTCTCTTAGAGTTGTTTGTCCTATAAGATTTAATGCTGCGTCTTGTAATTTTTCGTGTAAAAAAGAGCCGAATTCCTTTTCGGATTTTCCTCCCAAAAACATAAAACAATTATGGGGGCGTTTTATTTTTTGCAGAGCGATAAGCATTTTTTCGGGCGGATAAGTTTTGTGAAGCCATTTAGAGCCGACTGTTACGGCGATTACTTGTCTTTCTTTTGCAAAATTCGATATGATTTGCTGCATACGCCTATAATCTTCTTTATCGTACCAAAGTTCCATATGGGTGTTTTCAACTCGCAAGTTTTTGGCTTTCAGCATATAAAAATTACGCGCAGCCTCGTGAATTACATCGTGAGGAGCAATTAACGGCGCGGTCAAGAGTTCGTCTATATACGGCTCAAAATTTTTTCTCAAAGAATGAACGCTTGCGCTGTATCCTATGCGTTCTCTTGCGCCGCTTAAATATGCCAAAAACGCGGCGTAGCGATCGCCGTCTATATCCCAACGCGGTAAAAAAGCGACGGAATATCTTCTTTTCCACAGTCTGTGATAGCAGAGGTTGACAATTTCCTCAAATCGCGATACTAAATTTGGCAAACGGTCAACGGAAAAACCTATAACTTCATTTACATAAGGACAAAGTTCCATTAAAGGGGCTACCGTTGGATTAACAATCGATGTAATGAAAGCCGTAGGGTAATTTTTCCTGAGTTCTCGAAAAAAACCGCTTGTAAGCACATTATCTCCGATTTCGTCAAGACGAACGACAAGTATGCTCATTTGTCCGCAAAAGTCCTCTCTGTATCCCTCTTGTATAAACGCGGGCTCCATATAGGATTTAAGCATATCGACACTAATAGTTAGCGTTTTTTCGACCTCGTTAAAACAATTTTCAACGGCTCGCTTTAGTATTGCAGAAGACGATTTTATTTCGGGGGGGGGGTATTGCTGACACATTTTTTCACCTCGTAAAAAATTATTCGGCAGACGCGCATAATACGCAAAGTCTGCCGTTTTAGCTAAATTTTAACTTATTTTTTAAATCCCTCGGGATGGCTCTTATGCCAACTCCAAGCCGACGCGATAATATCCTTTACGTCGATGAATTTCGGCTGCCAGTTTAAGATGCGTTTCGCTTTTTCGCTTGACGCTATCAAAACTGCGGGGTCTCCCGCTCTGCGCTCTCCCATTTCCACCTTTATCTCTTTGCCCGTAACAACTTTGGCCGCCTCTATCATCTCTTTAACGGAAAAGCCCTTGCCGTTTCCGAGATTCATAATATCGGACTTGCCGCCGTTTCTGAGGTAATTAAGCGCCAAAATATGCGCGTCCGCAAGGTCGAAAACGTGTATATAATCGCGTATGCAAGTGCCGTCCTCCGTGTCGTAGTCGTCTCCGAAAATCGTTATAGCGTCCCGCTTTTTCAGTGCGGTTTTTAAAATCAAAGGTATAAGATGCGTTTCGGGGTTGTGGTCTTCTCCGAAAGAGCCGTCAAGAGTCGCCCCCGCCGCGTTGAAATAGCGAAGCGATACGAAGCGAATATTGTGCGCTTTTTCCACCCAACGCATCATCTTTTCCATAGCGAGTTTCGTTTCGCCGTAAGTGTTCGTCGGAATAGTGGGGTCGTCCTCTTTAATAGGTATGCTTTTCGGCTCTCCGTAAGTCGCCGCCGTGGAGGAAAATACGATTTTATCCACGTTATGCTTAACGAGAGCGGACAGGAGAACTTCCATACCATGTACGTTGTTGTTGTAGTATTTAAGCGGCTCTTTCATACTTTCGCCCACAAGGGAATTGGCGGCAAAATGAATTACCGCCTCTATTTTCTCCGTTGCAAAGAGTTTGTCCAAAAAAGCAAAATCCCTTAAATCTCCCTCGTAAAATTTCGCCTTTTTGTTTATCGCTTCTCTATGTCCGGATTGCAAATTATCGAGTATTACAACGTCTTCGCCCGCTTCAACCAATTTATAAACAGTATGCGAGCCGATATACCCCGCGCCGCCGCAAACCAAAATCGCCATATCTATTCCCTTTCCAATGCCCGATGCGCTATATCTTTTCTTGAAAACGCGCCGTCAAATTTCACAAGCGCAACGCCGTCGTAAGCCTTATCGCGCGCCTCGCGAATGTTTTTTCCCATATCGACAATGTTAAGCACGCGTCCGCCCGCAGTTACGATTTTTCCGTCCTTTGACTTCGTCCCTGCGTGAAATACTAAATGTCCCGCGTTTTTCGCGCTGTCAAGTCCTTCGATGACTTTTCCTTTTTCATAAGAGCCGGGATAGCCTTTTGACGCGACGACAAAGCAAACGGCGGCTTCTTTTTTCCACGAAAGGGAAATATTTTTCAAATTACCTTGGGCGCAAGCGAGCATCACTTCAACCAAATCATTCTCCAAAAGCGGAAGCACAACTTGAGTTTCCGGGTCGCCGAAGCGGGCGTTAAACTCCACCACTTTTGCGCCTTCGCTTGTTATCATCAGCCCCGCGTAAAGACAGCCTTGATATTTTCTGCCCTCTTTTTTCATCGCCGCGACGGTGGGTTTTAAGATTTTTTCCGTCGCTTCCGCTATAAGTTTTTCCGTCATAACAGGAGCGGGCGCGTAAGACCCCATTCCTCCGGTGTTCGCTCCTTTGTCGCCGTCGAAAACCCGCTTATGGTCTTGAGAGGGAATCATCGGAATTATGGTTTCGCCGTCCGTAAAAGCGAGGAGCGACGCCTCTTCGCCCTCCATAAATTCTTCGATAACAACGGACGCGCCCGCGCTCCCGAAAGTTTCGTCAACCATAATCGCGTCAACCGCTTGTATGGCGTCTTCAACCGTTGCCGCGACGGTCACGCCTTTTCCCGCCGCAAGCCCGTCAGCTTTTACGACGATAGGCGCGCCTTCTTTTTTTATATAATCCTTCGCCGCCGTCGCGTCCGTGAACACCTCATATTTTGCGGTGGGAATATTGTATTTTTTCATCAGATTTTTGGAAAATGACTTTGAGCCTTCCAAAATCGCCGCGTTCTTTTTCGGCCCGAAAACCTTGATGTTTTCTTTTTCGAGCGCGTCCGCAAGCCCCAAAGTGAGCGGCACCTCAGGACCGACAACGACCAAATCAATTGCAAGTTCTTTCGCCTTTTTTACGATGCCGTCAATATCTTCGACGGAAATATTTTCTACACACTCCGCGATTTCCGCAATCCCCGGATTTCCGGGCAAGCAAAAAAGTTTTTCGCATTTTTCGCTCTGCGCCAATTTATAGCATAGAGCGTGTTCGCGGCCGCCGCCGCCCACAACCAAAATATTCATCATTTTTCCGCCTGTTCTTTTAAATATGCGGTGATAGCCGCGTCATAATTCGCCGTATGGTTAAAAGCGTCCCTTGCAAGCTCCATACGAAGCATACCGCTGACGCATCCGTCTTTTTCGATTAAGGACGCGACTTCGTCATATTTTGCGGGATTGGTGACAACGGTTACAAAGTGGAAATTTTTAGCCGCCGCGCGAATCATAGCCGGACCGCCGATGTCTATATTTTCAATGGCTTCCGCAAGCGTAACGTTAGGTTTTGCGATAGTTTCCTGAAACGGGTACAAATTTACGACAACGAGGTCTATTGGTTTAATATTATGCAACTTCATTTCCTCTTTATGGCGCAAATTGTCCCGCACCGCCAAAATCCCGCCGTGGATATAAGGGTTTAAAGTTTTAACGCGACCGTCCATTATCTCGGGGAATCCCGTAACGTCGCTAACGTAAGTAACGGGAACCCCCGCTTCTTTTAACGCCTTCATAGTGCCGCCGGTAGAAATTATTTCCACCCCCGCGGCGGCAAGCCTTTTTCCGAACTCCACAATACCGGTCTTATCCGATACGCTTACAAGCGCGCGTTTGATTTTCATAGTACATTCTCCTTTTTTACTCCAAAATCTTAACCTTTCGCCCCTCAACTTTAAGTTTCCCTTCCGCAAAAAGCCGTATAGCCTCGGGATAAATTCTATGCTCCACTTTTAAAACCCTAGCCGCGAGCGTTTCTTCCGTATCGCCATCCAGCACGGGCACAGCCTCTTGCAAAATAATCGGCCCCGAATCCATACCTTCATCCACAAAATGCACGGTGCAACCCGAAACTTTTACGCCGTAGGCGAGAACGTCGCGATGAGCGTGCGCCCCTTGAAAAGACGGCAAAAGCGCGGGGTGAATGTTCATAATCCGCCCTTCGTAAGCGCGAACAAATAACGGGCTTAAAAGGCGCATAAATCCCGCCAATATAACGAGGGTTACATTTGCCGCTTTTAATTCTTTAATGAGAGCCTTTTCAAAGGCTTCTCTCGTTTCAAATTCTTTTCTGTTTACGCATACGGCTTTAATTCCCGCATCCTTTGCGCGTGAAAGTGCCATAGCGTCCGGTTTGTCCGTCAAAACTATTTTAATCTCGGCGTTTATATTGCCGCTTTCGATGTTTTCAATAATCGACTGCAAATTGCTTCCTCTACCGGAGCAGAGTATTCCTAAATTTTCCTTAGCCAATAAAAACGCCGCCTTTGATGTTCACTTTATCGCCTTTTACCACTTTTCCGATTTCATAGCATTTTTCATCTATAGCGGAAAGTTCCGCCTTTATCTTCTCCGCGTCGTCTTTGTCAACGACAAGTACCATACCGATACCCATATTAAAGGTGCGGTACATTTCTTCCGGCGGCACGTTGCCCCATTTTTTCAGAAGTTTAAAGATTTCGGGGACTTTCCAAGCGTCGCCGTCAATGTGAGCGGTCAAACCTTTCGGCAAAACGCGCGGAATGTTTTCGTAAAATCCGCCGCCAGTAATATGGGCTATGCCGTGGATATAATATTTTTCGATTAAGGGCAGGCAGATTTTCGGATAAAGGCGGGTTGGCGTCAAAAGTTCCTCGCCGATAGTTTTATTTAATTTATCAAAATATTCGTCACCTTTTAGATTTTGACGCTCGAAAACTATTTTCCTCACCAATGTATAACCGTTTGAATGTAAGCCGGAGGAGGGCAAGCCTAAAACAATATCCCCTTCTTTAACCCGCTCGCTTGTTATGATTTTATCTCGTTCGACAACGCCGACGGCAAAACCCGCTATATCGTATTCGCCTTCGGTATAAAAGCCGCGCATCTCCGCAGTTTCGCCGCCTATAAGGGCGCAGCCGGATTCTTTGCAAGCGTTCGCGACGCCTTTTACAATATCTGCAACGCTCTCCGGCACAAGTTTTCCCACCGCCAAATAATCGAGGAAAAACAGCGGCTCCGCACCTTGCGCCAAAATATCGTTTACGCACATCGCAACCGCGTCTTGTCCGATAGTGTCGTGCTTATCCAGTATAAACGCTATTTTTAACTTTGTACCGACGCCGTCCGTGCCGGAAATCAGCACGGGATTTTTATATTTTTTCGTATCGAGGGCGAAAAGCCCGCCGAAACCGCCGAGGTCGCCCAATACTTCGCTTCTGTACGTCGATTGTACGCATTTCTTTATCATATCGACGGACTTATTCCCCGCGTCAATGTCTACGCCCGCGTCTTTATAGGTAAGGCTGTCGCTCATAGTTTTTTCCTTTCCTCAAACATATATTTTCCTGCGCCGCTCACGCTCTCTCCCGCAACGGGATACGCGCTGTTAAAGCAAGCGTAACACATAGTTTCGGGGTCTACCTCCGTCAAACTCTCTTTTAGCCCTTCAAGGGAGAGGAAATAAAGCGAATCCGCGTTTATATACTCGCGTATTTCTTCCACCGTCTTTGTTGAGGCGATGAGTTCCTTTCTTACGGAAGTATCAATGCCGTAATAGCAGGGATAACCGATAGGCGGCGAGCTTATGCACATATGAATTTCCTTTGCTCCCGCGTGTCTTAGCATTTTTACGATTTTTCCGCTGGTCGTGCCGCGAACGATGGAATCGTCTATTAAAATAACGCGCTTGCCTTCCACCACGGATTTAACGGGATTAAGTTTGAGTTTCACCGCAGTTTCCCGCATACTCTGCACGGGTTGTATAAACGTGCGTCCAACATAACGATTTTTGACAAGTCCCTCTCTAAAGGGAATCCCCGACGCGTGAGAAAATCCTGCGGCGGCGGTGTTCCCCGAGTCCGGCACGGACACAACGATGTCGCCCGTAAATCCGCTCTCTTTCGCCAAAATTTCGCCCATCTTAAACCGCGCCGCGTGTACGCTCTGCCCGTCTATAACCGAATCCGTACGGGCAAAATAAATGTGCTCGAATATGCAGGAGGCTTTTTTCTCCTCCGTTGCAAAGGGAATGGAAGTAACGCCGCGAGAATCTATCACAACGACTTCGCCGGGCAAAACGTCTCTTATAAACGTCGCGCCCACAACGTCAAGCCCGCAAGTTTCCGACGACACAACAAAGCCTCCCGCCTCGGTCTTACCGATGCAAAGCGGGCGAAAACCGTGAGGGTCGCGGGCGGCGATTAGTTTATCTTCCGTCATAATCGTAAGACAATACGCGCCTTTAACCTGTTTTAAGCTCTCGACAATGCGTTCCTCAATGGTTTCCTTTCTCGAACGGGCGATTAAATTCACTATCACTTCCGAATCAATGGAAGTTTGAAAAATAGTGCCGCTGTGTTCAAGTTCTTTTCTTATCTCCTGCGCGTTCGTAAGATTGCCGTTATGAGAAAGCGCAATTCTCCCGCCCGCGTAGTTCACCATCAACGGTTGGGTATTTGCCAGCAAACTTGAACCCGTAGTCGAATACCTAACATGACCGATAGCTATTTTCTGTCCGTCCATATGCGGTATCTGATGCCGAAACACCTCGTTAACAAGTCCCATACCGCGCGAAACGTCCATCCACGCGCCGTCCGTTACGGCTATTCCCGCGCTCTCCTGTCCTCTGTGTTGCAGAGCGTAAAGCCCGAAATATGTCATTTCGGTGACGTTCTCGTTTTCGGAATAAACTCCGTAAACCCCGCAGGCTTCTTTTAATTTATCTTCCATTTATTTGCCCCTTATATCTTGTTTTGATAATTTATCATATTTTAGCATAAAATGACCTAAAAGCAAATTTCTTCTTTTTTATCGCTTATTTTCAAAAATTCACGCATTTTTCCAATACGGCTCTATTTTCCTTAACAATAGGATTGACCGTGTTTATTTGCGACGCTTTGTAAAAATCCGCCCACGCTTCTTCGTATTTTTTTAGTTTTATTTCGCATATGGCTTTATATGTCGCAATTTCCGCAACATGCGGGTTGATTGACAATGTTTTCTTAAAATCCGCTTCGGCTTTTTCGTATTCGCCTAAACTAAAATATAATAATCCCCTGTTATAATATAATTCTTCCTGCGCAGAGGAGATTTTGGCGGCGTTATTATAAGCGTCTATTGCTTTTGCGAAGTTTTCCGTTTTGGTATAGAGAACGCCTAAATTATAATACGCTTCCCACGTTTCTTTTATTGATATTGATTTTGAAAAATCATTCAGGGCTTTATCCGTATTTCCGTTCTTGAAATAAGCTATGCCGCGATATATGTAGACAGTATAATCATTGGGAGCTATCCTTAACAAAAGATTGGCATCTTCAATTTCTTCTGATAATCCGCTAGGAGAGAGCGCGTAATTTAATTTTTTGATTATATCTTGACCGTAATATGTGCCGGGAACTGCCCATCTGCCGTTTAATCCTATCCAAGTCTTTATATTTCCGAAAATATCGGGGCGGGCTTGTTTTACCAGCGCATATCTCGGATCTACAATTTCCGTTTTGGGCGGCTCTTTTGACGCGTAAACCTTTATATGCTGAATATGCGCTCTTGCGCCTATCTGCGGAGTGGGAAAAGCCGCGCCGTGCTTTCCTCCGCCCGTCGCTCCAAGTCCGCAATAATTGTTTTGCGAAGGACGAACGTCTCCTCCGTAATTGTAAAATCCAGTTTCCTTAAAGGATTGACAAAGAGCCAAATCCGGGCGTATTCCCTCTGCGGCGGCTTCAACATAATAGTAATGAATAAGTTCTTCCGGCGAGCAGGTGAGTTTTGGGGTTTTATTGTGTTTTAAAAGGAAATCGAGCATTTGCGTTTCGGTAGCTACGGCTTCCCCCATAATTTTAACGCTTTGGGGCGAAGTTTTTGAAGCGGTTGTCATATCTTCTCTAAAATTGCCGATAATCCATTTTGCGTCTTCGAGAGCGCGTTTGATTTTATCCGTAAAAACAGGGGACTTTTCGCTAAAAGACGAATCCCTTTCTATAAATTCGGTTTTATTGTCGTATGAAACTTTGTCGGTTTGAGCGTGCGTAGCGCAAACAAAAGAGAACGTGCAGCATAACGCCGTAAAGATTTTTAGCAATTTCACAAGAATTTTCCTTTCAATATTTGCCGATATTACCGTACAACTCGCTGCCGAAATAATATTTCAGACAACGAGTTGCATAAAGGCATTTCTAAAAATTACATACTGCCTTTGGTTTAATATCAGTTTTGATTTTACTCCAACTGCGCCTTGACGCGTTCGGCTTTTTTGGATACATCAGCCTTCATCTTCTCGCGATATTTTACAAGTTTTTCTTTTAAATTGTCGTCGCTTACGGCAAAAATCTCAATAGCCATCATAGCGGCGTTTTTCGCGCCGTTTACCGCCATCGTAGCGACGGGCACGCCGGAAGGCATTTGCACCGTGCTTAAAAGCGCGTCAAGCCCGTTTAATGAAGTCGCGTTTATGGGAACGCCGATAACGGGAAGCGTCGTATAGCTTGCCACTACTCCCGCAAGATGCGCCGCCGCGCCCGCCGCTACGATAAACACCTTTACGTCGTCTTTTTCCGCGTTTAATACATATTCCCGCACTCTTTCAGGCGTTCTGTGAGCAGACGCTACCGTAGCATCTATCTCAACGCCAAACTCCTTCAACAAATCCGCCGCAGGTTTTAAAATGGGAAAATCCGAATCGCTCCCCATAATTATAGCCGCTTTCATCGCGTTCCCCTCCTGATGTTCGATTTCATATTCTTACTTTTTTTTGATTACATAAACTTAATTTTAAAAAAATATATCACCCTTTGATTCTTTTAGCTACTATATCATATATTTTTTCATCTTCTCGCACGCCTATCGCTTTTATTTGCATATTGCCTTCATCATCAAGCTCGTATATTATACGAAGACCTTCGCCTCTAAGTTTGCCTTCAAGCAAACCGGTTAAGTTGTTATTTCCTTTATGCCCTAACGGAATACCGTAACCACCATTATCCTTCGACTGGGGATTTTGCATCAATCGTCCTATCATTCGGGTGATAATTTTTTGCTGATTTTTGGGAAGAGATGTAAAATCCATCAAAGCATCTAATGAGAAAGCTACTTTCATTCAAATTCGATTCCTTCCGTATTATTGAGTTCGGATTCATCAATATTGCATAAGGCTAAAACATCGGAAAGCGGTATTGAAGCGTCTTTTATAGGGTGACGCTCTATATATTCATCCATAGCTGTTTTAATAAAACTATGCAAATTAAATCCTCGCGCAGTTGCGGCTTCAATATAATAATTACTTGTCGTAATCATATTTAACACCTCGCAATTTAATTTGTTATGAACTTAATTACGGTATTCACAACAACTTCTCAACCTCATCCAAAATAATCTTCGCAAGCTCGCTTTTTTGCATAATCGGCGCGTCAATCTCGCGTCCGTCTTTAAAGATAAGTTTTGCTATATTTGTATCTGTGCCAAAGCCCGCGCCTTCTTCTTTTACGTTGTTTGCAACGATAAAATCAAGATTTTTTTCGCGTAGTTTTTTGTTTGCGTATTCAACAAGATTATTCGTTTCAGCCGCAAAGCCTACCAATATTTGATTTTTCCTCTTTTCGCCCAGTTCCTTTAATATATCCGGGTTTCTTACAAGTTTAAGGGTAAGTTCGTCGCCTTGCTTTTTTATCTTTTCTGTCGCGACTTCCGCGAGCCGATAATCTGCAACCGCCGCTGATTTAATAACCGCGTCAGCGTCGTCGTATTCGGCTAAAACTGCCGCTCGCATTTCTTCCGTAGTATTTACTCTAATAGTTTTTACTCCGTCGGGATTTTTTAAATGCGTAACTCCAGCTACAAGCACAACATCTGCGCCGCGTTTTGCCGCTTCTTTTGCGATTTCAAAGCCCATCTTCCCCGTTGAATGATTTCCTATAAACCGCACGGGGTCAATGGGCGCGATAGTCCCCGCCGCCGTTACTATTATTTTTTTACCCTTTAAACTTAAATTTTGCGACAAAATATTTTCCGCAAAATTTACAATATCAACAGGCTCGGGAAGCCTACCCGCGCCTATCGCGCCGCAGGCCAAAACCCCTTCGGCGGGTGGCATTATATATGCTCCGCGTTTTTTTAATTCCTCGATATTTTTTTGCGTTATCGGGTTTTCGTACATATTCGTATTCATAGCGGGGGCAATCATAATAGGCGTGCGAATGGCGAGAAGCGTCGTTGTGAGCAAATCGTCGGCTATGCCAAGTCGTGCTTTTGCGATAAAGTTTGCCGTCGCGGGGGCGACTATAGCCATATCCGCGTTTTCTGCAAGCCGTATATGTATAGGCTCGCTCTCTTCGTTCCAAAGATTTGTATAGACTTTTCTTCCCAAAACTTCGCCGAAAGTTAAGGGCGTTACGAAATTTTCCGCGCCTTTTGTCAAAACAACGTCTACCAGCGCGCCTGCTTTTTTCAGTCTGCTTGCGACTTCTATCGCCTTATAAGCCGCGATTCCGCCGGTAACGCCCAAAAGAATACGTTTTTCTTTAAATCCGCCGCTCATTTTTCAGTCTCGCTTGCGTCTTCAACGGATAAATCCGGCTCACCTGCCAGAGCATCGTCAAGCTCGATATCTTCCAGCGCGTATTCTGCCGTTTCTTCTTGAGGATTACCTATCTCATAGGTTATTTTTCCCTCCAAAATTTCCTCCAGAGCATTAGTCACATTCTTCGTGGAAGAACTTTTAACTTTCAATTCATCGCCGGCGAGAAGTTCGCGCGCGCGACGCGCCGCAAGCACCACCAAGCCGTATCTTGTGTCGACTTTTTCCATAAGCGCGTCTGTCGAGGGATTTACCATACTTGTTGTCGCTGTGTTTTTCATTTAAGTTCCTCCAATAAATTCAAATTTCGTTCGGATTTTAATTTTTCCGCTTTTAAAATATTTTTTATGCTTTTTACCGCATTTTCAATTTCATCGTTTACCACCAAATATTGATATTTTTCGCCGAGAGCGATTTCTCCTTTCGCCGCGCCCAAACGCTTTTTAAGACTTTCTTCCGTCTCCGTGCCGCGTCCTTCTATGCGCCGTTTTAATTCGGCTAGACTTGGCGGAAGCAAAAATATAAACACGCCTTTGGGCATTTTTTCCATCACGTTTAATGCGCCCTGCGTATCTATTTCAAGCAGAATATCCTCGCCGTTTTTCAGGCGTTCTTCCACTTTTTTCAGCGGCGTGCCGTAGTAATTGTCGTAGACCTTTGCCCACTCCAAAAACTCTCCCGCCTCTATCATCTCTTCAAACCGCTCTTTTTTTAAAAACCAATAATTTACGCCGTCAACTTCGCCTTCCCTAGGGGCGCGGGTAGTGGCAGAAACTGAAAACGCCAATTTTTTTTCGGTTTCAAAGAGTTTTTTGCAAACCGTGCCTTTTCCCGTGCCGGAAGCTCCCGATATTACGACTAATAGTCCTTCCTTCATTCATCTTTCTCCTTATCTTCCATACGCGACGCCAATGTTTCAGGCTGCACCGTTGATAGCACGATATGGTCGCTGTCCGTTACTATAACCGCCCGCGTAGGTCGTCCGCAAGTCGCGTCTATCAGCCGATTTTCTTTTTTCGCTTCGCTTACAACTCGCTTTATAGGCGCAGAATCCGGCGCGACAATAGCAATCACACGATTTAAGGACACCATATTTTGAAACCCAATATTCAAAAATTTTATTTCCATAAATTACCTCTATTCTGAAAACCTTACTTTCTTTTTCTCTTTTCTTTTTTATAAAAAAGAAAAGAGAAAAAGAAAGTAACAAAGAAAAAAGAGAAAGAAAAAACTTTACTAAACTCTATTGATTTAGTTTTTTATATTAAAATTCTTTTTCTTTCTTTTGGTACTTTTCTTTCTTTTTCGCCTGTGCCCTTTGGGTATATAAGAAAAAGAAAGAAAAGTACGGTTTTAAAAAATCATTCAATATTTTGCGCTTGTTCGCGAAATTTTTCGATTTCGGCTTTCATATCCACCACAAGGCGGGAAACTTCTTTGTTGTTGCCTTTGGAGCCTATGGTGTTTGCTTCTCTGTTCATTTCTTGGATTAAGAAATCCAACTTTCTTCCGCATGGCTCGTTTGTTTCAAGCAAATTTTTGAATTGGTGGATGTGGCTTTTGAGGCGCACTATTTCTTCCGTGTAATTAACTTTGTCCGCGTATATCGCAACTTCTTGCAAGAGTCTGCCTTCGTCGTAGGGAATATCGCCCAACATCTCCTTCACAGTAGATTTTAGGCGTTCGCGATGCGCGTCAACCACTATTTTTTCAAGTTCTTGCGCCGAATTTACCATTTTTTGAAGTTCGTCTACGCGAATGAGAAAATCCTTTTCAATTCGCCCGCCTTCTCTCAGACGCATAGAATCTAAACTTTCAAGAGCGTCTGAGAGGGCTTTGTATAAAATGTTTTCGACTCCGTCCAAACTCGCTTCGTCCGCGATAAGCACGCCCGGATATGCCGCTATTTGCGTCGCGCTTTCGGTTTTCGGCAAATTAAGCGCGTTGCTTATCTCGTTTAACGCGTTGTAATACGCTTTTACAAGCGGCATATCCACTCTTAACGCCGCCGCGTTTTCTCTAAAGTCTTGAAAATTTATCGAAATTTCAACTTTGCCGCGGGTGAGTTTTTCCTTTATGCGGCGCGTCATTTCTTCTTCGTAGTGGAAAAATCCGCGCGGCATACGAAAGGTTAAATCTAAAAATCGCTGATTTACGGCGCGAATTTCAACGGTTACGCGAAAATTTTCGTCTTCTGCGTCCGCCGCGCCAAAACCCGTCATACTCCTAATCATTTATTTCTCCTTCAAACACCAATTCGGCAGGTCCCGTCATAAAAATTCTTCCGTCATCCTTCCATTCTATTTTAAGCGCGCCGCCGTCGAGTTTCACCTCGGCGCGTCTTTTCGCTCTTTCGTTTAGCACGGCGGCAACCAAAGAGGCGCACGCGCCGGTGCCGCAAGCAAGCGTTATAGCCGCGCCGCGCTCCCATACTCGCATACGAAGATGCGTATCGTCGATAACTTGCACAAATTCCGTATTGGTTTTTCTGGGAAACGCGCCGTGTGTTTCAAAATGCCGCCCAATGCTCTCTATGTCGCATTTTTTTATATCGTCGACAAAGACGACGCAATGAGGATTTCCCATAGATACGCAGGTTATATTGTAAGTTTTACCCAAAACTTCAATGGGTCTGTTTATAACTTTTTCGTTTCCGAAACCGACAATCGGAATTTCTGCGGCGTTTAAGCGCGGTTTTCCCATATCCACGGTTACGCCCGAAACTTTTCCGTTTTCCGCGACGATTTTGGGCGTTAAAATTCCCGCGCCGGTTTCAACCGTAAATTCTTCGTTTTTTATTATGCCGTAATCGTATAGGGCGCGAGCAAAACAGCGTATGCCGTTGCCGCACATCTCCGGCTCCGTGCCGTCGGGGTTTATTATTCGCATACGAACATCGGCTTTGTTTGTGTTTTCCAAAACGAGCACGCCATCTGCGCCTATGCCGAAGTGTCTGTCACAATATTTTTTTGCAAAATCGGCGTAGTTTATATCGGCGTTTCTGCCGTCTATATAAATAAAGTCGTTTCCTGCGCCTTGCCATTTTGAAAATTTCATATTAAATTCTCCCACTTGCGATTTTTTTCTCTCCAATATATACTTACAATAGTATTTACTCTATTATAATAAAAAATCCTGCATTTGCAAAGATAATTTTGGAGGTTATTATGAACCTTGAAGGATTTTCAATACCGCCTTTGGCGGAAGAATTAAACTCTGCTCTCCGGTATGCGAGAATAGATAAAATCACACAGCCCTCAAAGAGCGTTATGTATTTCGCGATGAGGAAGCCCGGCGAAAATTTGCTTCTTTGTATATCCGCCGCAACGCAAAATCCCGCCGTTTATCTTACCAAAAATCAACCCGAAAATCCAAGCGAACCGCCGACTTTTTGTATGGTTCTGAGAAAGCAACTGGAATCCGGACGAATAGCAGGCGTGCGCGAGCGTAAAGGTGACCGCATTATTGATATGGATATTGATACCATAGGCGCAGGGGGGAAAATAATCACAAAAACCCTTATAATCGAGCTTATGGGGAAAAACAGCAATATTATTTTGACTGAAAACAATATTGTAATCGACGCGCTCCGAAAAGTGGGCGCGGGAAAAAGCAAAACGCGAATTATTTTGCCAAACAACGTATATATTCCGCCCGCGCCGCAGGAAAAATTCGATTTAAGGGAAGACGATATTGAAAGCATAATCAAATCGCTAAAAAATAAAAAAGAGTCGCCGCTCTCGGCGGCTATTATAGACACCGTTTCGGGTTTTGGGAAAATACACGCAAAAGAGGCTTGTTATCTTTCGGGGTTACCGACGGGTATTTTAATAAATTCTTTGGACGATGCGGATTTTTTATCGTTAAAATCAGCGCTTTTAGAAATAAAAAATGCAAAAAATCCTACGATAATTCTTAACGAAAACAATAAGATTTTGGCTATAGCGACTATTCCGATAAACTGCGAACAAAACGCAAACAAAAAAGAGTTTTCAACAATAAGCGAAATGCTCGAATATTCCTCCAAGATGACTTACAGTTACATTCCGCCCGACAAGGAGCGTTTTCAAAAACTCGTCAAAAACGAACTTACAAGGGCGAAGAACAAACTTTTGAAGCTTGAAAAAGAATTAAGCGATGCGGAAAATGCGGAAATTTATAAGATAAAAGCGGATAATTTAATGACGTATCAATATGATTTTAAAGACCACGAAGACGCTAAAATAAAAGTGAAAAACATTTACAGCGAAACGGGCGAAACAATTGAAATCACGCTAAATCAACGCTTTACAATTCTGGAGAATATGCAAAATTTCTACAAGAAATACGATAAACTAAAACGAGCGAAAGCGTATTTAACGGAGCAAATTTTAAAGAATAAAGAGGAAATTTCATATCTTGAAAGCGTGGAAAATTCTCTTGAGAGTTCAAACTCTTTGTCGGAGATAAACGACATTCAAAGAGAACTTGTGGCGGGGCATTATTTAAAGGAAAAAGCGGCGAAAAAAAATAACGAAAAACAAGCTAAACCATTTTTATTTACGGCAAAAGACGGCGCTCAAATACTCGTTGGAAAAAATAACGCCCAAAACGATATTTTGACATTTAAAACCGCCGCGCCGACAGACGTATGGCTTCATACAAAAGATATTCCCGGCTCTCATATTATCATAAGGCGACCATTAGCCGAAATAAGCGAAGACACGCTCCTTCTGGCTGGAAATTTTGCGGTATATTTCAGCAAAGCAAAAGGGTCTAACAATGTGCCGGTCGATATGGTGGAGTGCAAATACATAAAGAAACCGAGCGGAAGTAAACCGGGTTTTGTGACTTTTACGCATCAAAAGACCATCGCCATAAACGCTGATGAGGCATTACTTGAGGAATATTTAAAAGGTGTGGTTTAAGTTATTTATATGTATCTATTTTTTCTTAAAATTTGAAGTGAGTAAAAATTTTTGTTATAATGCAAATTGTATTTATTATAAATTTTAAGGAGTGATTTAAGTGTCTCAGCGTATGACCATAGACGAAGTGTTGAAAGAATACGGCGCGCCGCAGATTAAACTTGATATTCACGCGACTAAAACCGAATGTCTTCGCCTTCGCGAAAAACTTATCGCCATTCGCGATTTATCCGCCGCTAAAGAACAAGGTTATCTCGATATCGACTGCAAACTCTATATCGACGTGGACGATATAGACCGCTATTTATCGGGCGAACTTGACACTTTGGGCGAAATTTACGCTTTTCCCGACGATATTAAGGCTTTTCGTGAAGAAGAATAGGAGGATTAAATATGAAAAAAATTTTTGCCGCCATTGTGGCGGGCGCGTTTTTATTTACCGCCGTCCCCGTAATTACGGGAACGACTGAAACGGTTTACGCCGCTAAAGGCGGCGCGAGAATTGCGCCGCGTTCTGCGCCGAAAGCCGCCCCTGCGCCAAAATCCAACGCGGTGGAATCTGCGCCAAAAACAGGTCCAAATCAAAAAGATTACGCTCCCTCTAAAAGCGCGAAAGATTTAAACAAAGAAGCTCCAAAAACAAATTCCGCCGCGCCTGCCGCAAACGCCGCAAATTCCGCGACGAGCGGTATGGGAAATATGATGCGAAACATCGGGCTTTTCGCAGGCGGTATGCTGCTTGGCGGGCTTATCGGCAATATGCTCGGAATGGGCGGTATGGGCGAAATCTTTGGAATACTCGCAAACGTTATTCTTGTAATTTTCGCTTTTATGGCTATTCGTTGGCTTTGGAGAAAGTTTAAAAACAGAAACAACGAAAATCCGTATCAAAACAATTACAGCAACAATAACACCAATATAGAAATTCCGCCAATCAAAAACGTAACCCCGCCGGAAGACGGATACAACGCTAAAACTATGGCTAATCGTTACCGCAACCGTTGAGGTTTGAAATGAAGCAAACTACTTTAAAAAAGCTTGACGACCTTTTTATTCGTTATCCCGCGCTGGTTTCTTGTAAGGATTCGATTATAAACGCCGCGGAAGCGATAATAAACTGCTATAAAAACGGCGGCAAGGTAATAACCGCAGGAAACGGCGGCAGCGCGGCGGATGCCGAGCATATCGTAGGCGAACTTATGAAGGGATTTATCCTTAAAAGAGAGCTTGACGATGGTACTAAAGCCGCTTTAGACAAAAGCGTAGCAAGCGAAACAGCCGATTATTTGAAAAAAAATTTGCAAATGCCGCTGAGGGCCATTTCTCTCGTAAATCAAATCGCCCTCGGCACGGCTTTTGCCAACGACCAAGCGGCGGATTTGGTTTTTGCCCAGCAAATTTTAGGTTTAGGCGATATTGATGATGTGTTTATCGCTATTTCGACTTCCGGCAATTCAAGGAACATTATATACGCCGCTGAAGTCGCAAGGGCAAAAGGGCTTACGACAATCGCGCTTACGGGAAAAAGTGGCGGAAAACTTAAAAATATAGCGGATATTTTAATAAACGCGCCGGAAACGGAAACTTACAAAATTCAAGAGTTGCATTTGCCGATATATCATAGTCTTTGCATTATCGCGGAAGAGGAAATATATGGATAAGAAAGATTTAGCGAAACTTCAAAACGGAAGCGACATAAGAGGCGTTGCGACGGAAGGCGCGGGCGAAGCCGTAACGCTTACCGAAAATGCCGTATATTTGATAACTCTGGCGTTTGTAAAATTTTTGTCCGAAAAATTAAAAATAGACCCAAAGCGTATGACTATTGCCGTAGGTCACGATTCTAGAATTTCCGCGCCGATTTTAAACAACGCCGTCGTAGCCGCGCTTATAAAAAGCGAAGTATTTCCTATTGATACGGGGCTTTCGTCAACGCCCGCCATGTTCATGGCGACTCAATTCGACTCCGTAAGAGCCGACGGCGCGATTATGCTTACCGCAAGCCACCTTCCATACCAAAGAAACGGTATGAAATTTTTTACCGCAGAGGGCGGCGCGGAAAAAGAAGATATTCGTAAAATCTTAGAAATTGCCTCCGCCGCAGAAGAAAAATATATACATAAGGAATACGAAGCGGATTACGCGCCGCTTATGACTATGTATGCTCGTCATCTGCGCGGGAAAATAATTGACGCTTTGGGCGAAGATATGCCGCTAGACGGTATGAAAATAGTAATAGACGCCGGAAACGGTGCGGGCGGATTTTTCGCTTACGACGTGCTTATACCGCTTGGCGCGGAAATAAAGGGCAGCGTTTTTTTGGAGCCTGACGGAAATTTTCCTAATCATATACCTAATCCCGAAGACAAAACGGCGATGGCGGCGATAAAAAAAGCGGTCAAAAACGCTAACGCAGATTTAGGCATTATTTTCGACACGGATGTAGACCGTATGAGCGCGGTGCTTTCAAACGGCGAAATCATAAACCGCAACGCGCTTATAGCTATGATGTCCGCCATTCTTGCAAAGGATTATCCCCGAAGTACGATAGTGACGGATTCGGTCACAAGCGACGAACTCACGGATTTTCTGGAGGGTTTGGGTTTAAAACATCACAGATTTAAGCGCGGATATAAAAACGTCATCAACGAATGTAAGCGATTAAACGAAAGTGGCGTTGTATCTCCTTTAGCGATCGAAACCAGCGGACACGGCGCGCTTATCGAGAATTATTATTTAGACGACGGCGCGTACCTTGCGATAAAACTTATTATAGCCGCAGCTCGCGCCAAACGCGATGGGAAAGACCTTTCCTCTTTAATCGCGGATTTAAAATATCCTCTGGAAGAAAAGGAAATTCGCATAAAAATCTTAACCGAAGATTTTAAGAATTACGGGGAAAACGCGCTAAAAATTTTTGAACAGCGGGCAAAAGAAAGCGAAATAAAAATAGCCGCTCCTTCTTATGAAGGAGTGCGGCTAATCTTCCCGCATGGGTTTGCGCTTTTAAGAATGTCCCTGCACGACCCCATTTTGCCCCTTAATATGGAAAGCAGAAAAGCGGGAGGGGTTGACGAAATTTTAACTGCGGTTAAAAATTTGTTGAATGGATTTGACAAGTTGAAGTTTTAAATAATGGCGTATTATTGACTTAAATGAAGAGTAATTTTTTGCGAATAAGCAGAATTATAAGCGGAATTAGCGGAATTATGCCCGCTAATTATTGACATTAAAAATTTTTTGTGATAAATTATATAAGCATTTTTATTTGACGAGAAAATTGAGGGGTGAAATTATGCGCAACGCTGTGACACTTGCCTGCACCGAGTGCAAGAACCGCAACTATCAGACCAACAAAAACAAGAAAAACAATCCTGATAGATTGGAATTTAACAAATATTGTAAGTTCTGCAAGAAGCACACGCTTCATAAGGAAACGAAATAAGAAAGCGGTGTCAAGGTGGCAGAGGCTGAAGTTACCCCAAAAGAGGGGTTCAATTTAAAACGCTTTTTGACGGAAGTATCGGCTGAACTTAAAAAAGTGACTTGGTCGACCAAAAAAGAGCTGATTACATATACCGAAGTGGTGTTTGTCGCGGTCGTTATCGTCTGCGCCCTCATTTGGATATGCGATACGATTTTTGCGAGATTATTTCATATTATATTAAGGTAGCGGGAGGAGAAGTATGGAGCTTGACGAAAGGTCGTCCGAAAGGGCTTGGTATGTTGTGCATACTTATTCCGGCTATGAAAATAAGGTGAAAGCAAATTTAGAGCGAAAAATCGAATCACAAGGGCTTCAAGATGTAATTTTTCAAGTTGTTGTTCCCGTTGAAGACGATATGGAAGAAAAAGACGGCAAACAAAAACTTATAAAACGTAAAATTTTTCCCGGCTATGTGCTTGTGGAAATGATTGTAAATAATCATTCTTGGTATATCGTGAGAAACACTCAAGGCGTAACGGGGTTTGTCGGCACGGAAAAAGAGCCTATACCGTTATCCGACGCGGAAGCTGAGAAAATTTTAAGTTCTATGAAAAAAGAAGCAAAAACTATTTCCGTATTAAACGGAGATACCGTTCGCATAAAAGACGGCTGGTTTAAGGATAAAACCGGCGTTGTAAAAGAGGTAGACGCTTCTGAAGGCACTCTTAAAGTCGAAGTCGAAGGCAATATTTTAGAGCTTGAAGCCGATAATGTGGAGAAAGTTTAACACATAAAGGAGGTGAGAAAGATGGCAAAAAAAGTTGCAAAAATGGTAAAACTTCAAGTCGTTGCAGGAAAAGCTAATCCTGCGCCGCCGGTAGGTCCTGCGTTAGGTCAGGCCGGCGTAAATATTATGGCGTTCTGTAAGGAATTTAACGAGCGCACGAAAGCGCAAGCAGGTCTTGTAATTCCTGTTGAAATTACGGTTTTTGAGGATCGTTCTTTTACTTTCATTACGAAAACTCCGCCTGCGGCAGTGCTTTTAAAGAAAGCCGCAAAAATCGACAAAGCGTCCGGCGAGCCTAACAAGAAAAAGGTAGCGAAACTGCCGAGAGCGGAAGCGAAAAAAATCGCGGAAACCAAAATGCAGGATTTAAACGCCGCCGATATCGAAGCCGCAACTCGTATGATAGAGGGTACGGCGCGCAGTATGGGCATAACGATTACCGATTGACGCTTATGCGTTATTCGTGGGAGGAAATTCCGATAAACCACGAAAGGAGAAAATTATGGCAAAACACGGAAAAAAGTATCAGGAAGCCTTTAAACTTCTTGAGGACGGCAAACTCTACGCGGCAAAAGAAGCCGTGGAGCTTGTGAAAAAAACGGCGACGGCAAAGTTTGACGAAACTATCGAACTTCACGTTCGCTTAGGCGTTGATCCCAAATACGCGGATCAGCAAGTGCGCGGCGCAGTCGTGCTTCCTCACGGGACGGGCAAGACAAAAAGAGTGCTTGTGTTCGCAAAAGGCGAAAAAGTTAAGGAAGCGGAAGACGCAGGCGCAGATTTTGTAGGTTCTGACGAAATGGTGCAGAAAATTCAAGGCGGTTGGCTTGAATTTGACGTAGCTGTAGCAACCCCGGATATGATGGGCACCGTCGGTCGTTTGGGTAAAGTCTTAGGACCGAGAGGTCTTATGCCTAACCCGAAACTTGGAACGGTTACAATGGATTTAGCGAAGGCAATTTCAGAAATCAAAGCAGGTAAAGTAGAATATCGCACCGATAAAGCCGGCAACGTTCATTGCCCGATTGGCAAAGCGTCCTTTGATGAAGAAAAGCTCCTTGCGAACTATCAGACGCTTATGGATACGCTAAACCGCGCAAAACCTGCGGCGGCAAAGGGACAGTATGTGCGTTCCATCACTTTAAGCGCAACTATGGGACCCGGCGTTCCTATCGCGCTCAACTAATTTTGAAAAAAACTTCATATAGACCGGAGACAGCAGGTTTGAATTTTTCATCTAACGGCAAAGCCGCCTGCAGAGGTCGGAGAGAATGAATATATATTCTCCGGCAGTCCAGTCCGGAGTTTTTTTATAGTAATCTATAAAAATAAATAAAAAGGAGGTGTTCTTATGGCAGTCACATCAAAAGTCACTCCTAAAAAAGAGGCTATAGTAAAAGAGCTTAAAGACCAGATGACTTCTTCTAAAGGCGTAGTTATTACGAGCTATCGCGGACTTACCGTTGCAAACGATACAAAACTTCGCCGCGCTCTCCGTGAAGCGGGCGTTCATTATCACGTTGTTAAAAACACGATGATGCGTATTGCCGCAAAGGATGCGGGGCTTGAAGAAATCGCCGAGCATTTGGAAGGCACTACCGCTATGGCGTACTCTGAAGATGCCGTTGCGCCCGCGAAGGTTATTTGCGATTTTATCAAGAAGAATAAACTTGACGAAGCAAATATTTTAAGCGTAAAAGTCGGTCTTGTCGAAGGCAAAGTTATAGACGAAAAGGAAGTAAAGGCGCTTGCGTCGCTACCTTCTCGCGAAGAACTCATCGCAAAGATGCTTGGCAGCATGAACGCGCCTATTACAAATACCGTCGGCGTGCTTTCTGGCGTTCTCAGAAACTTCGTCTATGCGCTTGAAGCTGTTCGCGCAAAGAAAGAATCCGCTTAAAAACAGAATTAAGCGAAAAAATTTTAATATTTTACTAACTCCAATAAATGGGGTGCAGGGGCGAAAGTCCCTGCTGGAGTCAAGGGGTAAAACCCCTTGCAGGGTATGGGACAGAGTCCCATAAATAAAAATCGAAATATACGGAGGTATATAAAATGACTAAAGAAGAAATTATGCAGGCTATAGAGAGCATGACCGTGCTCGAATTATCCGAACTCGTTAAGGCTATGGAAGAAAAATTCGGCGTAAGCGCTGCGGCTCCCGTTGCTGTTGCGGCTGCTGCTCCCGCTGCGGGCGGCGCTGCTGCTGAAGAAAAGAGCGAATTTAATGTTGTTCTTGCTGCTACAGGCGATAAGAAAATCAACGTTATCAAAGTTGTTCGCGAAATCACCGGTCTTGGTCTTAAAGAAGCGAAAGAACTCGTTGACGGCGCGCCTAAAGCTGTTAAAGAAGGCGTAGCTAAAGCTGAAGCCGAAGAGATGAAGAAAAAACTCGAAGAAGCCGGCGCAACTGTCGAACTTAAGTAATAAAAAAACATCGCAGAGATTTCTGGATGCTACTGAAAAAGTCCAATCAAAGCATACACTTTGATTGGACTTTTTTAGTAGCATCTTATCGGTATCTTTTTGACGAAGTTTATTTTTGCTCGGCTTTCTTCAATTCGTCGGGAATTTTTTCTGCCTTAATCTAACGCGAGCGGATTATCCCAAATACTTAATTCCGAGCATTGTAATATCATCGGATTGTTCTGCGCCGGCGGAGAATGTTTCGATGTCTTTGCCGACTGCCGTTAAAATTTCTTCGGCTGTTAAAGAGTCCTTGCCTTTTTGGTTTAATATATCGTTTAAGCGTTCGTCGGAATATAGCTCGCCGCTTTCGTTCATGGCTTCCGTTACGCCATCCGTATAGAGGAAGAGCATATCGCCGGGGTTTAATGTCAGCTTATTTGTTTCAAACTTATAGTTTGGCCTAATACCTACCATGTGATTGACTTTTTCCTGAGTTACATAATACCAGTTGGGATTTGAACTTTCGACCTTGCCTATAAGGGGCATATTGTGACCGCCGTTCGCATAAGTCAGTTCGCCTGTCCTCGTGTCTAAAATCCCAAGCCATATAGTAACGAACATCATTTCCACATTGTTTTCGTAGAGTTGTTCATTTGTCATATTCAAAATCGACGCCACATCTTCGTAATTTTGGGACATAATTGTCAAATTCTTTAAAATGGTCTTGCTGCGCATCATGAAGAGCGCCGCGGGAACGCCTTTGCCCGATACGTCCGCAATTGTTATGACAAAATGGTTTTCGTCCAAGCGATAAAAATCGTAAAAATCGCCGCCGACTTCCTTTGCCGCCACCATAGACGCATAGAGATCAACCTTATCATGTTTTGGGAAATCATGCGGTAAACTGCCTTCCTGGATGTCTCTTGCCATTTCAAGTTCCGTTGAAATACGCTCTTCGTTGGCAACCGCTTGCGATAGGTTTTTCATATAGGTTTTCAATTCCGTTGACATATCGTTAATGCAATTTGCAAGATATTCAAGCTCGTCATCGGTTTTTATTTCAAGTTTTTTATCTAAATCTCCCTTTGCGATTTCTTTTACCCCATTAGCTAAAGCAGCAAGAGGAGTGAGAAATTGTTCCGCGGCTCTGCGGCTGATAAAGACGCTTGCAACGGTAATGATAATAAAGAGCAACGTCAGTATCGCGATGTTTTCCCCAAAAATGGTATACATATTTGAAACAAAACTGTCCGATTGATTTAAAATTTCTGTTTTGGCCACATGAGCCGACTCCAGCATTTCCTCTTTGTTGATTAACGTAGCGAAATACCAATCCGGAGTGGGTAACGGCGCATAACCTAAATAATATTCTTTATTGTCAACGGTTACTTTCGTTACGCCGCTTTTTCCGGTCATCATGAGCTTTATTGCTTCGGATAGGCTTTGATTATGGGATTTTCTAAGATCTAAACCGTTTTTTTGATATGAAAGGCTGAGTTCGCCTTTATCTTGAGATGAAAAGAGCAGTTCTCCTTTGTTATTTATGGCAAAATTTATGTCGCCCTCTCCCAAGGTTTTTTTCATAATATTTGAATGGCTAATCTCTAATTTATAAACAATACCGATAACGCCGACAAATTCATCGTTTTTGTAACATGGCGTGGCGAATGAAATTACTCGATTGCCGGCATCGTCAAAATAAATATCGCTGGCAACGGTTTCGTCTTTTTTCTTCTCTTTTGCTAATTTATACCATGGTCTATTTCTGTTATCATAGTTTATATCTTCTTTATGACTGTCATTATGGTCGTTGGACGAGATATAGAGCGTATATCCTTTTTCGGAGACGAAACAACAAGTTATGTCAATTTCTTCACAACGTTTTGACATAATGGACATAATATCGCCTAAGTTTCCCACTAATCCGATTTCATTTTGGGCAGACGGACTGACTCCTTTAGTTCTAAGTTCGGGAGAATATATTAAATATGCGGTATCCTCCTTAACCTTACCTGTCGGAAAGGGTTCTATGCTACGGAATTTATAGTTTTCGGGATGTTCCAAGATTAAACTTATAACATCCGATAAAATCGTTAAATCCACGTTAAGTTGGGAAAGTTCACGTTCAAGTATGCGGCTTTTTTCATATGCATCGTATTCAAGTACCTTGGTTGTTCGGTCGATTATAAATTGTTCGGTAAATTGAGCGGTAGAATCGCCCATAGCTTGACCGTGTTCCAATACGCCTTTTCTTATGTCATAAAGACTAAGAGCAGCTAAAACACTTATGCCTATAAACAAAATTACCATAAATGCGATATGAACTCTTAATTTGTGTTTTATACTGCCGCTAAAAAATTTAATTTTCATCTTATTGTCAACTCCATCGTAAGATGATTAGCCGGGAATCCTTCGATTTCTTCATATTCGTACGTTACGGATGCGAAGAATTTTTTTACGAGGAAAATACCATACCCGCCCGGTCGTTGATTTAACGATGGAGGATTGGTTCTTTGAGGAGCTTCTAAAGGATTAAACTTTTTACCGTAATCGACAATTTCTATTATGAATCTATCGCCTGAAATATAGTATTTCACCAAAATCGGACGATTGGCGGAGTCATACGCGTAACTTATAACATTAACGACAATTTCCTCTAATCCAAGCTCAAGTTTTATCAATTTTGCATCGGAAATCCCGGCATCTTTCGCCGATTTTACCACATCGTCGCGAATTGAGTAATAATTTTCAGGCATCGCTTCATATTTCTTCCATGAAGTTTCCATGATGATACCTCATTTCTTCTCAATTTTATTTCTCATAAACATTTATAATTTCGGTAAATCCCGTAACTTTAAATACATCCATC
>JAGBKP010000116.1 GCA_017635875.1 Selenomonadaceae bacterium
AAAAGACAAAAAGGATAAAAAAGACAAAAAGGATAAAAAAGACAAAAAAGAAAAGAAAGAAGAGAATAAGTCTGCAAACTAAAAAACCTTACTTTCCTTCATAAAAAGGAAAGTAAGGTTTTCAGAAATTATTTTTTACTTCACCACAATATTTACAAGTTTATTAGGCACGGCGATAACTTTTACAATTTCTTTCCCCGCGATAAGCGCGGCGATTTTTTCGTTTTTCTTCGCAAAATCCGCCATAGCGTTTTCGTCCATATTCACGGGAATCATAAGTTTCTCTTTAACCTTGCCGTTTATCTGCGCGACGATTTCAACTTCGTCGGTCTTTATCGCGTCGGCATCGTAGGTCGGCCATTTTTCTTTGTGTACGCTTTCGCCGTTAAACAAAACGAAGTTCAATTCTTCCGCGATATGCGGCGCGAAAGGCGCAAGCATTAAGATTAAATCCTTTGCGACTTCCCTAATAAGCCCCGCGTTTATATCTTTGTTTTGGAAAGCGTAAACGGCGTTTACAAGCTCCATAACGGAACTTATGGCGGTGTTGAACATAAAGCGTTCGCCGATATCTTCCGTCACTTTTTTTATTGTGAGGTGCAGCGTTCTTCTTAAATCTTTTTCTTCGTCCGTAAGCGCGTTTATATCGTAATCTTTCGAGGCGGATTTTATTTTTTCCTCAAAATGGTCTAAAATTCGCCATACGCGGTTTAAGAAACGGTACGAGCCTTCAACGCCTTGGTCGCTCCAGTCTAAATCGCGGTCTACGGGCGCGGCGAAAAGTATGAAAAGCCTCGCTGTGTCCGCGCCGTATTTTGCTATGATTTCTTCGGGCGACACCACATTTCCTAGGGATTTGCTCATCTTCGCGCCGTCTTTTATAACCATTCCTTGAGTTAAAAGACGGGTAAAAGGCTCGTCAAAATCGAGTAGCCCCGCGTCCCTTAAAACTTTCGTGAAGAAACGAGAGTAGAGGAGGTGCAGTATGGCGTGTTCGATGCCGCCTATATATTGGTCTACGGGCGCAAAATAATTCACTTTGTCCTTGTCGAAGGGCTTTTCGCTGTTTTTCGGGTCTGCGTAGCGAAGGAAATACCAGCTTGAGCAGAGGAATGTGTCCATCGTGTCCGTTTCGCGCTTTGCGTCCCTTCCGCATTTCGGGCATTTTACGTTTACAAATTCCTCGCATTTTGCAAGCGGAGATACCGAGCCTTGCTCAAAACTTATGTTTTCGGGAAGTTTTACGGGCAAATCCTCCTCCGGCACCAAAACTTCGCCGCAGTGTTCGCAGTAAATTATGGGAATGGGCGCGCCCCAATAACGCTGACGCGAAATCAGCCAATCGCGCAGGCGATAGTTCACGCGGCGTTTGCCATAGCCTTTTTCTTCGGCGTAGTCAATAATCGCCGCCATAGCCTTGTGCATTTCCATACCCGTAAACTGAGCAGAATTGACGAGTACGCCGTCCTTTTCGACATAAGCCTCGGTCATTTCCTCAAGTTTCAACTCAACGCCTTTAGGCTGCAACGTCAAAATCTTTTTTATGCCGTATTTATCCGCGAACATCCAATCGCGTTGGTCGCCGGACGGCACGCCCATTACCGCGCCCGTGCCGTATTCCGCCAAAACGTAATTCGTAATCCAAATTTCAACTTCGTTTCCGTTAAAGGGATTTATGCAGGTAAAACCTGTATCTATGCCTTCTTTTTCGGATTCGGAGGAAGTCCTTTCCATTTCGGACTGATTGCGTGTCTTTTCGCAAAATGCGCGGATAGCGTCTTTGTTGTCGCTCTTTTCGATGATTTTTTCAACGAGAGGGTGTTCCGCCGCGAGTGCCAAAAACGTAATACCGTAGGCGGTGTCGGGTCGGGTGGTATATACGGAAATTTTTTCGTCTAAACTCGGCGCGTCAAACGTAATTTCCAAGCCTTCGCTTCTGCCTATCCAGTTTTCCTGCATAGTTTTTA
>JAGBKP010000117.1 GCA_017635875.1 Selenomonadaceae bacterium
CTTTTTTTGCGTTCACATATTCTTTACTGCCATAGCTCCCCTAGAGAGTCCTATCGCGCCCGTTCTTGCGATTTCGACAATATCGTATTCGCCCAAAACTTCGCAGATAGCGTCTATTTTTCGCGCCGTTCCCGTAAGCTCTATTACAACATTTTCCGGCGTTATATCTACAATATTTGCTCTAAACACGTTTACGATATTTACTAAATCCATACGCTACGCCTTTGTGGCGCGGACTTTTATCATAACGAGTTCTCTCTCTATAGACGGGGCTTTGCTTAAATTTACTATCTTTATTACATCGATAAGCTTCCCAAGCTGATTTACAACTTGGTCAAGCTCATTTTCCGATTCGACGGACACCACGATATTTATGCGTGTCACATTATCGTCTTCCGTATATCCCGCCGATATGCTCTCTATATTAAACGCGCGTCTGCTTATAAGCCCCGATACGTGCGTAAGCACGCCCGGCGTATTGTTTACCAGCACCGCCAACAAATATTTTTGCAAATTATTCTCTCCTTTTTTACTGCTACAATATCTTACTTTCTTTCTTTTCTCTCTTTCTTTTGTAAAAGAAAGAGAGAAAAGAAAGAAAGTAACAAAGAAAGAAAAGAGAGAAAGAAAACTTTATCAGTTTTTAAATTATAAGTTTAAACATTACAATTTTTATTTTTAATATTAAAGTTCTTTTTCGCCTGTGCCCTTTGGGCATTCAAGAAAAAAAGAAAAGTACGGTTTTTAATCTCCAAGCACCATCTCGTCTAATCGCTTACCGCCCGGCACCATTGGAATAACGTTTTCTTCTTTTGGAATGATAACGTCTATTACCGTCGCGCCTTCGGAGTTTAAAATTTCGGGAAGTTTCGCTAAATCCGCTTTGTTTTCGATGCGCGCGCCTTTTACTCCCATAGCTTCCGCGATTTTTACGAAATCGCGCTTATAGTTAAGCTCGGACGCGCTGTAGTGATGTTCGTAAAACAGGCGTTGCCATTGACCTACCATACCCAAAATATTGTTGTGCAATATCACGACTTTTACGTCGATATTGTTTTCCGCCGCCGTCACAAGCTCTTGAATATTCATAAGTATAGAGCCGTCGCCCGTGATTAAGATTACTTTTTTATTCGGCGCGGCAAGTTTTGCGCCGATAGCCGCAGGAAGCCCGAAACCCATCGTTCCGAGTCCGCCCGAAGTGATAAAACCTCTCGGATTTGTAACCTCGCAAAATTGCGCCGCCCACATTTGATGCTGACCTACGTCTGTTACGATTATCGCGTCGCCTTTTGCCGCGTCGTTGATTTTTGCGATAACTTCGCCGGGTTTTATAGCGTCGCCGCTCTTAAAGCCGAAGGGATGCTCGTTCGCTTTTTCGACGGCGGCTTTTTTCCAAGACGCAAATTTTTCCGCAAAATTTGTTTCAGAGGCGAAAATCTTTTCTTTAAATAACGGCAAACTCTCTTTTAAATCCCCCAAAACCCTTAAATCTACGCTTACGTTTTTGTTTATCTCCGCAACGTCTATGTCAAAATGTATCTTTTTCGCGTTCGGCGCAAATTCCGCAATTTTTCCCGTGACCCTGTCACTGAAGCGCATACCTATCGCGATGAGTAAATCCGCGTTTTGTATAGCCATATTCGCGCCGTAAGAGCCGTGCATACCCGCAAAGCCCAAGAAACCATCCGTATCCGTAGAGAGCGCGCCTATTCCCATAAGCGTCGAAGTCGTCGGGATATTTAAATATTTAACGATTTCCCGAAGTTCTGCCGAAGTATTTGAAGAAATAACGCCGCCGCCGAAGAATATCAAAGGACGCTCCGACTCTTCGAGGAGTTTTACGGCATCCTCAATTTCATTTGCGTCTGCGGGATATTTTCCGCTATATCCCGGAAGTTTCAAAGTTTCGGGATATGAAAAATCAATCTCCGCATTAAAGACGTCTGCCGCTATATCTATAACGACCGGAGCCTGTCTGCCCGTTCTCGCTATAAAGAACGCCTCTTTGACGACGCGGGGAATATCTTTTACATTCTTTACAAGATAATTATGTTTCGTAATGGGCGTAGTAATGCCCGACACGTCAACCTCTTGAAACGAATCCTTGCCTATGGCGTGATTTGCCACCTGCCCCGTTATGCAAACAAGCGGCGCGGAATCCATATTCGCCGTCGCTATGCCCGTAATTAAGTTAGCCGCGCCCGGACCGCTCGTTGCAAACACAACGCCGACTTTTCCGCTTGCTCTCGCGTAGCCGTCCGCCGCGTGTACCGCGCCCTGCTCGTGTCCCGTCAAAATATGCGGAAACTTCATCTTATACACTTCGTCGTATAATCTTAAAACCACCCCGCCGGGGTAGCCGAAAACTATTTCAACGCCTTCCGCCTTTAAGCTTTCAAGTAACGCTCTCGCGCCGTTTACCGTCAATAATAACGCCTCCTAAAGTTCATCTACTATTTTGCAATTCATTTCCTTAAATTGCAAAAGTTGTTTATCATTCGTTAAAAATAACTCTATATTTTCACTTTTAGCCATAGCAAGTTGAAAAGCGTCCATAGCCTTAAAACCTTTGTATTTTGCTCTGATTTTAGCCGCTTCGCAAGCTATATCACTATTTATATGAAGTACTGTCATCTTGCCAAACTTTAAAAAATCGAAAAAATCGTCCACAAGTTCATCAGCATTTATACGATACGGATATACAAGATATTCTTCAATGGTAATATCTGAAACAAAAAATTTTGCCCTTGATATATGAAGCGAACGAAAAAAAGGTTTTATACGATCAAAATAACGCTCGTCATTTTGCAAATAATAAATCACGGGAGCCGTATCCAAAAAAATACTTTTATATACGGTCATCTCGCATCTCCTTCATATATTCTTCCACATTAAGTCCGGTTTTTTTTACCAAAATGTCAGTATCTAACATTTCCAAAAAAATATCCCTTTTATGCTCTGTATCATAATTTTTCATATATTCAACCAATTTTATAACGACCGCTTCAGGCATAGCATCGATAAGCCTAAAAGCTTCTTCTCTGATAACTGACAAATTATCACCCCATTTTTAATCATCGCTCGCAAAAACGAGCGCAAATATTCTGCCCGCGCCCGCTTCTTTTAAGGCTTTGGCGCATTCTGTCACCGTCGCGCCCGTAGTTAAAATATCGTCCAATAGCAAAATATCTTCGCCGTTTAAAGCTCTTGTAGCTTTAAACGCGTCCTTTACATTTGCTTTTCGTTCTTCGGGGTTAAGCGAAAACTGATGTTCTGTGGATTTTTCGCGTATTAAAAGCTTTTCCGCTTTTATACCTTTTTCTTTAAGCCAATCCTTAAACATAAGCTCAACTTGATTAAATCCGCGCTCTTTCATACGCGCCTTTGAAATCGGCACATAGACCGCGATTATATCTTTAGGATAAAAAGGGATACGGTCGTTTCCTTTATTAAGTATGTAATTTATGTTTTTTACGCGTTTAATTTGACTTTTAAACTTTAAATCGCGAATTATTTCCCGCGCGCCCTGTTTATAATTCGCTATAGCCCAAAATTCCTCTATATACTCCGAAAAAATATATATCTTCCTAGAATTTAAAACAGCGGCAAAACATTTATCGCAAACTTCCCCGTCACTTTCAACATATTTCTTGCATATCGGACATTTAGGGGGAAATAGCAAATTTAAAAGAAAATTTAGCATTGTAAAATAAAAAATAATAGCAAAAAAAACTAATCAACAGAGCCTAGTAAAGTTTTTTCTTTTCTCTTTTTCTTTGTTACTTTCTTTTTCTCTTTTCTTTTTTTCAAAAAAGAAAAGAGAAAAAGAAAGTAAGGTTTTTAAAACAATTTTAATTTATCTCGATAGAAAATTTGCTTCTTTTGCTTGCCATATATTTAGAAACGGCGAGAAGGACTGCGCCCGCGACGCATCTTGCCTTGTCGGTTAGGGTGAAACATTCTTCTCTTGTCATCTGCGGGTTTATCTCAATTACTTTTCTTCCCTTTTCGACCCACGCGCCTGTTCTCGCTATGCCGCGCAAAACGCCGTCGGCGGAGGCGCGTATCTCTCTGTCCCTGCCGTCGGTCGCTTCGATTTTTCCCAATAAGTCGCCTTTTTTGACTTTTTCTGAAATGTTCATTAAACCTTTAAAATCGCCTGATTCTTCGGCGTAAATGATTTCGCCTATCGCGCCGCCCGCGTCCACTAGGGAGAGTTTTCCTTGATCGCGGTATGAGTAGCCTTCGTATATGATGCTTCCAAGATCGTGACCGCGCATAATTTCAACAACGGCGTCCACGTCTTTGCCCGCGCAAAAACCGGGACCAAGCGCCATAACGTAGTCCGCCATTCCCTTCTTTGTGCCTTTGTTTTCGTGGGCGATAATGCCGTCGATTAGGACTTTGGGCTTTAACTCGGAAAGGCATTTGCAGTCTTTATCTATAAGCATAACCACTTCGTTGTTTTTAAGGCGTTTTTCCGCCTCTTTCACCGAATTTGCAAGATGACAGGTGACTCTCGCTATGGTTTTTTTACCGTCATAAGCCGCGTCCGCAAAAGAAACTTCGCGTCTGGTGGAAGTAGGGTCTTTGATTTCAAGCATAAGCACGCGAAAACCCGCCAAATGCAAATAAATCGCGCTGGCGGTGGCGAGTTCCCCCGCGCCTCTGATTGCTATAAGTCTTTTCACTTTGGTTTCACTCCTTTATTAGCTTCATCGCAAATTCAATATTCCTTAACGCCTTTTCGCGAAGGGGCGGCAAAAGTTTCTCCGTTCGTTCCTTTATCTCGTCCAATTTTTGCCATTTGTCCTTTACCACTTTTACCAGCGTTTCCGCCTGCAAATCCTCTATATGCCCCGCTACGGTATCTCCTATGGACTTCATAAACCGCCCGACTTTCGGGTCGTAGGAGAGCCCCACCATAGGCACGTTCGCGACCGCCGCAAATATCAGCGCGTGAAGTCTTATGCCTATTATTAAATCTAAAGACGCTATAATGGACAAGAGTTCTTCCGTATTGTACGGGCCTTCCAAAATCACGCCGCCCTCTTTGGAGAGCGCGGAAACTTCTCTTGCCGCAAATACGTCTTCTTTTGCCTGCATTGGTATATATACGATCTCAGCGTTTAAATCGCGCCTTAAAATATCGGCGGATTCTGCGAGAGCCTCTTTATAAAGCTTCAAATTTTTCCACTCTCGCACCGCTATGCCGATTTTTCGTTTTTCCATATCAACATTGGCTTTTGTCAAAATTTCTTCGCCGATATTTTTGTTCTTCACGGTAAGCGCCAAAACCGGGTCCGCCGTACACTCTATCGTCGGCTTTGTAATGGAGAGGCTCTCAAGTTCCGCTATAGAGCCTTCGTCCCGCACGGTAATGACGCTCGCTTTGTTCCCGACATATTTCATTATTTTTTTAGCGTATTTGCCGTGAATAGGGCCTATGCCTTGCGCGTAAAGCATAACCGGCACTTTTAAAAATTCCGCTATGGCTATAACGGAAAGATAATAATACAAGCTCTTACCGCTGGTCACGTTTTGAAGCAAACTTCCGCCGCCGCTGATTAAAAGATTAGCATTCAAAAGTTCCCTAAAAATGCTGAAATAATCAAGCCAAAACACGGATTTAACACTATGTTTTTTTGCCGTTTCTTCGGGATTAGAAGAGATAACGACGATATTTAGTTCCGAATCTTTTTCGCGAAGACCGGCAAGAATTGCGTAAAGCATAGCCTCGTCGCCGCCGTTCCCCGAGCCGTAATAGCCCGATATAACTATATTCACCGTATTCTCTCCCAACACTAGTTTTTAGTTATTTACTTTTTACTTTTTTCTTTTCTCTCTTTCTTTTGTAAAAGAAAGAGAGAAAAGAAAAAAGTAACAAAAAAGAAAAGAGAGAAAGAAAACTTTACCAGAGTTAAATTGTAAAGTTAATCGTTACATTTTTTATTTTGTTTATTAAAGTACTTTATCTTTTTTCTTGGTTCTTTTCTTCACACTTCGCCCTTATAAGCAACGTACAATCTTTCGCAGACCCAAACGACAAACATAAGCACCGCGCCTAATATGCCGCCAAGCACTAAACCGCCTATTCCGCGATAGAAACTCATTATAAACGGCGTTCTCATATGGGCGAAGGTTTCAACCATAGACCCCATACCGATGGTCGCCGCCACCGTAAGCGCAAAGAAAATCCATGAGGAATATTTTCTGCCCCAAGCAAAAACCGCCAGCATAAAGGCAGGATGACCGATAAAAAGTTCCTTCGAGCGCGGCCTTGCGTAAAAAGCCTGCTCCAAAAACGCGCGAAGCTGAAGTTCATAAGAGCTGACAGGCATACCTAAAGTATGTCCGCTCCTTGCGATAAACACAAGTCCGGCGAGAAGGACAACGCCAACCGCCGCAAGCGTTTTGACTTTTACCGTCGTATCCATAAACTCTTTTAACTGCTCTATAACGCCGACTTTGCCGTTAAACAGACTAAAGCGTGACAAAAAGATAAGCGCAACCAATATCAGCGGCGTTACAAAGGTGAGTTTTATGCCGCGATAGATTTCAAATTCCAAGAAATATTCAACGTCGGAAAGCGCGCCGGATAGATACGTCGCGCCCATCATCGAAATAATCCCCGCAAAGACAAGGGCAAACGCGCCTGCTATGATTAGCTTTATCACGGAAAGTTTTTTGTCGTTAAATTCCCTTGAAATATCGAGCAGCGCAGTTATAGCGAGCGCAGGAAACACATTTGCCGCGACAAACGCCGCTATAACGCGTATTTTCGCTCCGTGTCCCACAAGTATCGGCGCGGCGAATATTATCGCAAGTGCTATGAAACAAATCGCGAGCGTTCTTTGCCGCGAATTTATTTTCGGCGAAAGCAAACTTAAAAGCAAGAGCGCCGCCGCTATAATGCCCGTTATAACAAGGGCGCGAAGATATGGGGAGGGGTAATAAGCCTTATACGTATCGGCTCTCCCAAGGGTAAAACCTTTCGCGCGCAAAATATCCGCAGTTTTTTGGAAGTATTCAAAGTTCGTTTCAAGCAGAGTTTTTCCGGGTTCTGCCGTTTCAAAGAGGCGAAGATGGTCTATTCTTATGTTGCGTTCTTCGGTCGTATTTGCCCAGCGTTCAACGGCTACGTCCATCTTAATCTTTGGCATCTCGTCTGCGGGTATCGAATAAAGCCGCGCGATTTTATCGTAGCCGATGCCTTCCGCGATTTTTTCCATTCCCTCCTGCGGGTAAAATTTAAGTTGCGTTACGCCCTCTATTAAGCCTAACGTAATATTGCGTTTCTTAAATTCTTCTATTGTCGCGTTAAGTTCCGTTTTTGCGCCCAAGGATTCTTTCCCCGAGAAAACCACTTCGGAAATGTTTATGCCGTCAAGCCTTGCGAGAGCTTTTTGCACTTTTTCCGCCGTCACGCCCTCGTAATTGGAGGGGCGCGCAAGCACCATAAACCCCGCCGCGTTGACTTCTTTCATCTCGTCGGTGGGAAGTCCCAAATTCATCTTTTGAAAGGATTCGTACTCCGCCTTTACCTGAAGCACTTCCTTACCGCCTATGGTATGAGAAATAACCCGCTTTTCGCCCAATCGCAAAATTAAATCCTCTTTTGTTTCGGCGAAAATTTTCGGGTCGTTCCCGATTATGTATATATCCGTACCGACAACGTTGTCGTTTTCGATAAATTTTTTCCAATCTCTGTCTGAAACCGCGCCGGAATTATAATTTTTGGCAATATCCGCGCCCAAAATCGCCGTGACTTTGCCGTTTTCCTTAAACTTTTTAAAGGTCGTTTCGTACACAGCAAGAGAAGTAAAACCCACTTCCTTTGCGCGACGAAGGACTTCGTAACGCGGCACCCCTTCGCGGTCCGCAAGTTTTAAAAGAGCCTCGTAATCTATGGTTAAATCCACGGTTTTATTCGCCTTTTCAACCTGAATACGCTGGTAAGAGATAAAACCCGCCGCCAAAAATCCTATCAAAACAAAGAGGAGCAACACTTTATTGTAGACAAATCTGTTCATTCTTTACCCGCCTCTATAAAAACCTTTCCGTCAGAGAGTTTCGTATCCGTAAATTCCGCATTGAATGGAAGTCTGCCTCTTTTTACAAGGGTTATATCCGAAAATATACTGTCAAGTTTTATCGTGCCTATAAGAGAATTTTTTACGTTTAATCTATATAGTTTAAACACGAGCGCGCCGTCCTCAACTATGACATTTCCCGCAAGCTCCGCGTCCGCGTTTTGCCCGAACGCCTTAAAAGTCGCGGTTGCAAGGACTTCTTTCGGCGTGATTTTTACTTCCACATTCTGAAATCTGTCGTCACGCCTTATAAGCTCTTTTAAGTTAAGCTCCGTTATAACGCCTTTAAACTCCGTCTTTTGCGTCTGTCCGAAAACGAGCTGATTATGCGCCAAAAGCGAGAGCATATCTATTTGAAGCCCCTGCCCAACGGCTGAAATCTCTTCAAAATACACGTTGCCTATCTTCGCGCTGTGAGCGAGCGCGGAAAAAGAATCCACTTTCCCTAAAGAGAGCGCAAGACTTGGCGTAGAGGACAGTTTCACGATTATATCGTGGGTCGCAAGTTTATCCGACAGCCGCGTCCTTATCGTATTTTCAAGCAGCGAAGGAAATATAAACTGCAAAAAAATCAAAAAAAACAACGCACACAAACGCTAAAAACGCGATAAATTTCTTAAACATAATCCGCTCCAAAATACACAGTTTTTTCCATTTTAACATAAGAAAGGGGATTATTGCAAATAATAAAAACCGTACTTTTCTTTTCTTTCTTTTTCTTGAAAGAAAAGAAAAGTACCAAAAGAAAAGAAAGAAAAAGAACTTTAATATAAAAATGCAATAGCGGAAAAATTAATCAACAGAGTTTGATGAAATTTTTTCTTTTCTCTTTTTTCTTTGTTACTTTCTTTTTCTCTTTTCTTTTTTATAAAAAAGAAAAGAGAAAAAGAAAGTAAGGTTTTCCGTTACGGCACGTTCGGTATGTTTTTGCTTACCGCCGTATGTTTTATTATGTCTTCGATTCTAAGCTCTATGGAAAGCCCTTCTTTATGCAGTGTTTCTGCCGTTTCAAATTCCTTCTGCGAATTATCGCGCATCGCCTTTATAAAATGTTGCCAAGTGCGTATCGTAATCTCCGTTGACTGTTGGCGAAGCCTTGCAAGATAGGCCGCTCCGGGAGGTATCGGCGCTTCGTCAAGTTTTTGCTGACGCTTTTTCAACGCGGGCATTATTTCTTCCACAATGAGCGCGACTATTTCTTCCCTCTGCTCTTTTCTGAGATTACCGTCGTAAGTCCACATTAAGTTTTTAAAGCGGCTCTTATAATCCGCAAAATAATTATTGTATTCTTCCACTATATCTTTAGTGTTATCTATATAAGTAGATATATCGTTGTTTTGCAGTGGCGCGATAGTGTTTAAATAATCCTTGTAATTTTTAATATAGGCTATTTGCCACTCTCCCGACGGAGTTTCCTCCATTACAAGTTCCAGCGTGAAATTCGTATCGGTGTATTTCTCCTTTACCTCCACTTTAGCTATGGCGAGAAGTCCGCTCCGCTTTATATCGCCAAGCGCGATTATCTCTGTGTTCCTAAGTTGACTTCTTTCGATAAACCGCTCAAAATCAATGCCAAGCTGCCGTCCCTTTAAAATATGCGTGCCTTCGGGAAATTTCCAAGCCTTTTCCTCTATCCGTCTTTCGATTAGTTCCATAGTTCCCTTTGTAAGTTCAGGTTTTATCAGTATATAAAATTTCTCGAAAAGCACCTTGGTATTATCCGTTAAAGTAGCGTCGTAAGCGAACAAATCCACGGTCAAATCGTCGTACGCGTTATCCGTGAGCGCAGGCAAATTGACATAATGCCGAAAAGTTGCAACATCGCCGTTTTTCATAGCCGAATACGCCTCTTTTAGCGCGTACTCCGGCGTTTTTGTATATATAAACAGATACCAAACAAATGACGCCAAAAACACAGCGAACAAAAGCAAAATTATAACGCCTTCATACCGCCGATTGCTCTTCCTGTTAGCAAGCACCCGTTTCCATTCCAAATCATCCATATATCTTCTCTTTCGGTGTCGTTTTAGTCTTACTTTCTTTTTTCTCTTTCTTTTTTGAAAAAAAGAAAGAGAAAAAAGAAAGTAACAAAGAAAAAAGAGAAAGAAAAAACTTTATTAAACTCTATTGATTAGTTTTTCGCTATTACATTTTTTATTTTTTATATTAAAATTCTTTTTCTTTCTTTTCTTTTGGTACTTTTCTTTTCTTTCTTTTTCTTACCTGTCCCCCTTTACGGGGGATAAGAAAAAGAAAGAAAAGAAAAGTACGGTTTTTAAAAAATAAAAATTATTCTCTCCAGCTTTCGCCGGTCTTGTAATCTATACCTACGCCCGGCTGAACGTTATAACAATATACGCAAAACTCTAAATTTTTGTCCTCTACGGAAGCGGCTTCCATCAAAACGCCGGAAGCCACTAAATTATCTCCGTCGTAGATAGGCGTTACGCGATAAAGTATGTGATGTTTCGTCTTTTTTACGTATTTTTGCGCCTTTTCCTCAAAGGGGAGCATCGCTTCGGTGTTGAAGTAGCGTGTGCCGGTAATGAGATTTTTCACGTTGTCGTTTTCCCCCGCGAGCATAAAAGCTATGAGATGACAACGGTTGTAGAGGTATTTGTCCTTGATTAAATCGTCGTAACGCACCGTATGCCAACCGGGCGGCTTTATGTTTCCGATTTTGCCGCGCTTTTCCGTAGGCATAATCTCAACTCCTACGCAAGCGTAAGCAACGCTGGGACGGCCCAATTTATCGAGCGGGCTGTAGTTTTCAAAAGCTTCGGTCTTATACTCGCTCTCTTTAAAATATGGTTTATTATTATTTATTGTAACATAAGGCGAGCCGGAATACGGGGGAATTTTTGCCAACAGTTCTGCAGACGACGGCATCTCCGCAGATTTTTTTTCAGTAATTTTCGCGGAAGTTTTTGACGCGTCTTTTGCGGTTTCAACTGCGGCGGCATTTTTAGACGGCTCCGCTTTTGTATTTCCTTCTCCGCAACCGCTAACGAGTAACGACAATGAAAATACAATACATAAAATAATTGACGTAATATACTTCAAAATAATTCTCCTTTCTTTTATGAAAAAAATATGATATAATACGGTTTCACATTTATGAAAAACAAAAATGGGGACGGGGCAAAGCCCCGCGTTTTGGCAAGGAGTATATATGGGAAAAATATTTTTAACGCTGCAACAGATAGGAAAAGCGATAATGCTGCCCGTAGCTGTGCTTCCTGCGGCGGCTTTGCTTTTAAGGCTTGGCGCGCCGGACGTATTTGATATTGCTTTTATTACTAAAGCCGGCGGCGCGATATTTGACAATTTGCCGCTTGTTTTTGCCGCGGGAATAGCCGTGGGGATAGCGAAAAACGAAGCTGGCGCGGCGGCTCTTGCAGGCGTTGTCGGATATTTGACGATGACAGCGGGCATCGCCACTTTTGACGCGAAACTGAATATGGGGGTATTCGCGGGGATTATATCGGGGCTTACCGCAGGAATTCTATATAATCGCTGCTCGGATATAAAACTTCCCGAATTTTTGGGATTTTTCGGCGGCAGTCGCTTTGTCCCCATCGCCACTTGTTTTTGCTCGCTTGTGTTTGCTTTTATATTCGGCAATATCTGGGGATTTTTTCAAAACGTTATTCAAGCGGTGAGCGAGTGGACGGTTGAAGCCGGAATGACGGGCGTATTCATCTTCGGCGTATTAAACCGCGCGCTCGTTCCCGTGGGGCTTCATCACATTTTAAACAGTTTTCTTTGGTTTTTCTGCCTAGAGTATACCACAGAAAGCGGAATTATTGCAACAGGCGACATACCAAGATTTTTCGCCGGCGACCCCACTGCGGGAATATTTATGGCGGGATTTTTCCCCATAATGATGTTCGCCCTGCCTGCCGTTGCGCTTGCGATTTATCATACGGCATACAGAGAAAATCGCAAAAAAATAGGCGGAATGCTCTTTTCTCTCGCCTTTACTTCGTTTTTGACGGGCATAACCGAACCCATCGAATATATATTTATGTTTCTCGCGCCGCTGCTCTATGCAATGCACGCGATACTCACGGGACTTTCAATGGCAATCGCCTACAAGCTCGGCATACTGCACGGCTTCGGTTTTTCCGCAGGATTTATAGACTACGTGTTAAACTACGGGCTTGCCACAAAACCTCTTCTCATTATTCCGATGGGGCTATGTTTTGCCGCAGTATATTATACGATATTTAGATACGCTATATTAAAATTCGACTTAAAAACGCCGGGACGCTTGGAAATTGTTGCTAAAAATATCGCGGAAAACAGCAACGCCGATAATAAAACGGAAGACGAATACGCTAAAACGGCGGCAAAAATCCTTAATTTACTAGGCGGAACGGATAACATTAAAGATTTAACGAATTGCGTAACCCGCCTAAGAGTCGAAGTAGCGGACGAAAAAAAGGTAGACGGCGACTCTATAAAGAAATTACAAAAAATAAAAGGCGTAATAACAAACGGAAAAGCCGTGCAGGTAATAATAGGCACCGATGTTGAAGTTATCGCAAAAGAAATTAAAAAGTTGAGATAATATGACGCTAATTTCAATTATCATCTATTACTCTGACGACCCTGGCGGGATTTCCTGCGACGAGCGTATTTGCCGGAACGTCTTTAACGACTACGCTTCCCGCGCCTATTGTCGCCCCTTCTCCGACGGTTACGCCGGGAAGCACCGAAACGCCCGCGCCTATCCACACGTTATCTTTGACTGTTATGGGCTTTGCGTATTCAAGCCCGTTGTTTCGGGATTTTACGTCGAGAGGATGCCCCGCCGTATAAAAGCCGCAATTCGGCGCGATAAAAACATTATCGCCGAAAATAACCTTAGCGCAATCCAAAATCACTACGTTATGATTGGCGAAAAAATTTGCGCCTATCTCGATATTATACCCGTAATCGCACCAAAAGGGAGCGACAATTTCAAAATTTCCGTTTGTTTTCCCGAAGAGTTTTCGGATAATATCCGCTTGTTTTGCCGTTTCAGACGGACGGCAAGCGTTGAAATCGTAGCATAATTCCTTTGCCAGCTTGCGTTCTTTGACTAATCTTTCATCATTAGCGTTATATAATAGCCCTGCAAGCATTTTTTCTTTTTCTGTCATATTTTCCCCACAAAAAAAGCCCGCCCAATGGCGGGTTTTAAATTTCAAAAATGGCAGGGGCAGTAAGAATCGAACTCACAACCTACGGTTTTGGAGACCGTTGCTCTACCAATTGAGCTATACCCCTATAAAATAATGGGGCGACTTATGGGGATCGAACCCATGCGTGTCGGAGCCACAATCCGATGTGTTAACCGCTTCACCAAAGCCGCCATAATTCATCTGACTCCGTACATATTACATAATTTTTTCACTTTTGTCAACTGTTTTTTCCAAAAACTCATCTGCCGATACGACGACGCTTACAAAATGACATTCTTATTTTCCAAAATAACAAGACCGGCGGAACACGCGGGGCAATCGCAATATTTGCCGCCTTTTGCCTTTACTTCTTTCATATGCGCGAGAATATTTTGCGCCGTTTCTTTACCAAATTTCTTTTCAGCGTCGACCGAACCAAAGACATCAATAACCTCGTCAATAGTCTGAATACATTCGCCAACGGCGTCTACGAGAATTTTGGCGTTAGCCTTCTCGTCCGCGGAGCCCACCGATTTTAAATATTTTTCTCCGACTTCTTTAAGTCCCGCATAAACGCTGGGCGCGGCTACAAGCTCTTTGATTTTTTTCAATAACGGCATTTTTATCCATAACTATACCTCCAAAAAATTTTCCTCAATTTTATTATAATTTTGTAAAAATTGCAAATATAATTTTTCCTTTTACCGTCATAACTTTATACTTGCTCTAATTCAATCGTATGAGGGACAATATCTGCATCGTGATTGGCAAGCGATTCAACGCAATTTTCGTTTAAACTCATATCTCGTATCCATTTTAGCGAATTAAGAGCCTGCTTTTCGTCAAGAGCAGTTCCCGGGGGTACCATCTCTTTCCAAGATTTAGAAGCGTAACCTCCGTCTGAAAAGAGCAATACGTATTTATCTCCGGTATTTATTTTAACAGCCGTCAGTCCGCTTGTATGCCCGGGAATTTGTATCAGTTCCACCGAACCGTCGTCGAATAAATCGTAACTCTTCCCAACGGGACCTACGCCCGTATCTGAAAAAGCAAAAGGCTCGAATGACACGCCTTTCCACATACTTTTGACGTAACGTATGGGATATTCTTTAGTATCTCGTATTTCTTCCTCGCTTACCATAATATGTTTAGCGTCCTTTAACATACGAAGTCCGCTGGCGTGGTCGGTGTGGAGATGAGTAAGAATTACATAAACGCACCAAAAAATCGCCGCATATCCCAAGTGAGCATATCCCAAAGGTATTGGAATACGCGGAATCATCGTCATTAAAAATATAAAAGTTACCATAACAGCGGTAACGCATATCTGTTTTGTAGAAAATTGCAAGACGGGCTTATTATTCATACATATCAACCTCGAATAAATAGGGCTATATACACATCAAAATAATAGGCAATAGCCACATATTAGCATATATAATATGATATGTCAAATGAAATTAAAGCCACTTATAGTTTCAGGTTAATATCAAGTCAACAAAATATATTGACTTGGGACGGTCGTTTCATAAAATTTTAAGCATATTTGCTTACCTACTCCCACTGCCCCTTCGGGACACCTCCCTCTGAGAGGGAGGCAAGTCTTGCCCTCCTCTTTGAGGAGGGATGCCGCAAAGCGGCAGGGAGGGGTTTACACATTCTTGATTTTTATGAAACGACCGTGTTGACGTGAAACAATTAGCGCAGATAATCGCTACAAAGGAAGCGAAGGTATGATAATTTTATGGTTGCCTGTTTTTCTCAAAAATAAGACTATCTAAATTTATGCAATCCAATCGGACAATTTGCTGGGTTTTTTTATTTGTTCCCATTTAACTTTTACCGGATTCTTGCAATACTTGCATCTCTCAAATGGTTTCAATAAAGCCTTTTTTAGACTCTCCGTAGTCAAATTCTCGTCATAGAGGTCAATAGCCCCATCTTCCGGTATATTCTGATTAAAATATCGGTTAAAATATTTTGTTGTAAAGGGCAAGAAACAGGCGGCTATTTTCCCCTCATACAAATTATGACATCTGGATTGATAGCAACTGTAAAAATAGTCGGGAGTTTCCGCCTTTACGGTAGTCTGCTTCATCTCAAATTCCTCCATAAGCGGTGAAAAACCGTAATTTATTCCTTTAGATTCCAATAACCGACAAATATCGTGAAACTTATCTGCCATAGGAGGATAAAGCGATATATGAATTTGAGCGTCATTATCTCTAAGCGTTTGAAAGAAGTGTTCAGGCATATTTAAAAGCAAGAGCGCGTTGGTAACAACACTAATAATAGTGTTCGGATAAAGTCTTCTGCAGAGAGTAACATACTTGTCAACTTCCGGATTAAGTAGCGGCTCGCCGCCTAAAATACGTATCATCCCAATATCGTCTATAAACTCATGCAGCCTTTCTATATCCTTGGTAAACTTATTAAAATCCGTAAACTTTGGCGACTCAACCAAGCCCGAATAATGTTCGCAAGCCTTGCAATTTAAATTACAATGGTCTGCAATATGAAATTCCAAATAATGTAGATACTTTGCGCTATAATACGGGGTCAAAAAATGAATAAGCTCGTCTTCTGAAATACTTTTAATATGCGCAATCCTTGGTGTAATATATATATCTTCGCCGTTTATACCGTTATGTATCATAAAAGGAACAATACTTGTCTGCCCCATATAGAGTTCCCGAGGGACAACAACGCCTTGAATGAGGCTTTTTTTGTACAACGAGCGCATTTGAAGAAAATTAAGGTTGGCAATATCTTCAACTATATCTTTTTGAGGAGCGGTAAGTTCAAAATATGATACAACATTAAGATTACCCCCACCCCAGCGTGAATTCATAACTTGATTATAATACTTTTCGATGATGTTTCTGGTCAAACAACTAATCGGATCGGTATTATATATCGCAACATTAAACATATACTCCCTCCATTACTGTATAACAAAAAGGTCATCGTCAAAACAACGATGACCTTTAAACCGGCAACTACCTATCCTCCCGGGTCGTTTCCAACCAAGTACTTTCGGCCTCTTGATGCTTAACTGCTGTGTTCGGTATGGGAACAGGTGTTCCATCAAGGTATCATCACCGGATGCTTTTTTTCGGGGCTTTGCCCCGTACCCCACCAGAGGCTCTGCCTCTGGACTCCGCAAGGGGAACTTGTCCCCCTTGACCCCCATTTTTATGAGGTTTGAGTCTATGGGTTACTGTGTGCTTTGCACACTCAAAACTAACTAGAAGGAGAAGAAATCAACATTTTAGCTTTTGCTACATATAGACAAGACCTCGACCGATTAGTAATACTATGCTGCATACGTTACCGTACTTCCACTCGTATCCTATCTACCTCGTATTCTTCAAGGGGTCTTACTAGTAAACTATGAGATACTTCATCTTAAGACAGGCTTCACGCTTAGATGCTTTCAGCGTTTATCCCTTCCGGACGCAGCTACCCGGCTGTACGTCTGGCGACATAACCGGTACACCGTTGGTCCGTCC
>JAGBKP010000118.1 GCA_017635875.1 Selenomonadaceae bacterium
ATCCCATTTAAGTCTGTGTGCACTGATAAGGGACACGCCTTTATAATACTGATATAACCTTATTTTACTTAAACCTCCTTTTTTATTTTTTAAAGGCGCATCCCTTCGTCTCATCGTGTCCACTTCCTTGGGTACATTTTACTATAATCCTTTAAATAATCGCATTTCGTCAAAAGCGGCGGTTTTAAACCGTAGTTGATATTATATAGCGTTACTATAAGCTCAAGCGAATGATTTTCTCCGACAAAAGCATCCGACAGGCGCATTTCCTGTTTTAACGGCGTGTTTTCTTCACCGTTGTATAACACGAAAAACTCGGGATTAGGAAAATAAATCCGCTTCTTTTTGTAAAGACTACGCTTATCTTTAACAAGATTATTCAATAACTCCGCCACATACGACAAACACCTAAAAGGCAAATTTTCGCTCACTATTGTTTGATGTTCGACAAGCACAAGCGATTTTCCGCCAATCTCGCAGCTTATATCGTTTTTCTGATAATTAAAAAACGTACCTTTAAGCGTAGTAATGGTCATATCGTCGGGATTTTGATAATCAGAATCCAAAAGCGCGTTGCAAAGCGACAGCAGTCTTACTTTATCCCTAAAATAATGGCAAAACACCGAATCGCGATATTGTTTATTGGCAGCCTCGCCCTCTGATAATGCTAAATCCATCGTTTCACCCGCTTTGCAATAATCGCGCCAATTGCCGCATAACTTCTTTTAGTTATTATACCCTATATCAGAATTTTTATCAATAACAAAGGGCAAACAGTTTTTCAACCCATAAATTCACTTATAAATTTCTCAAAAAATTCAATAAAAATGAGGTAGTTTATGGAGTATTTGTTTCCCGAAAATAGTGCTTTAATTTTTTGTCTTTAATTTTTTCTTTTTCGTTCTCCATATCCTTTTTATAAATTTCTACGCCTTCAACTACTTCCGCTTTTGGTTCTAAGTTACGGATAGTAGATATTGTACCCGCAAATCCTCCTCCGCCTGAAATGATAATCGCAACAATTTTCTTTCCCGATAAATCGTAAGCGTCAAAAAAAGAATATACCGGCATAGGTAAATCTCCCCACCAATTTGGATATACAAAATATATCGTTTGGTACTCATTAAGATTTTCTATGCGTGAAGAAAGCGCAGGGCGCTCGTCTTTTACTCTCTCTTGTTTTCCGACTTCCAATATTTCATCATATTCGATGGGATATTTTTTTTCGGTCTTAATAGCAAATAAATCGCCGTTTACTTCCTCCGCAACCCATTCGGCTATAACTTGCTCGTCCGAATAAAATCCGTCGCCGTTTGCTTTAAGACTTGCGCCGGTAACAGCGTCAACATTTTTTTCGCGCATAGTGTTAATCCCGCGAGAAAAATATACGACAAGTGGCTTTGAGTCTGTATTTGTATCTATTTGTTTTAAATCCGTTGAAGTTTCCGCGCTTTTCTTATCGACCGATTTTTGCGAATTTCCGCAAGCGGTGAATGTAATCAGCAATACTACGGCGCATATTGCGACGGTTATACGCTTAACAGAATATTTCATTATGCTTTCCTTTTTTATAATTTGGACGCGAGTTCTTCTCCCATATCGACGGCTTTTTGGCAATCTTTAGGAAAATATTTCTCTCTCCAAGCAGCCTTTTCTTCTTCGGAAAATACCTCGCATACATATTTACTGTAGTCGTCAAACTAATAAGTATTAAAAGAATGTAAAATCAAAGGTTTTTGAAAATAATTTTCAAGAAAAATCTCAAACAGTTTCATATATTCAAGATATCCGTCGGCGAGCATTTCCTCTTTTTTTACGTTCATTGTATAAATACAAGCCGTAGGTATTTTCTTCTGAACAAGATTTGGATAGCCGTGTTTATATTGCATATATGGAAAGAAAAACCTCTCATAGAACGAATGAAGCTGTCCCGTTATGGTACGGTAATAGATTGGAGAACCGAATACCAAAGCGTCTGCGTCGCGCAATTTTTCAAGCACTTCATATAAATCGTCCCTAACGGCGCATTTTCCATAGCTTGCACCACCTTTACGCTTACAAGCAAAACAACTGAGACAACCCGTGTATTTTAGACCGTATAAATCAATTCTCTCTGTCAATATATTGGGGTCGATTTTCTTCGCGCCTTCAAGCACTTTATCAAGTAGCGTCGCCGTGTTTTTATTTTTGCGCGGACTTCCGTTTATAGCGTAAATTTTTTTCATAAGCCCTCCTATATAAAATCTTTAATGCTTTATTGTTTCTTGATTTATTGTATGGTAAAATCATCATAATCGCAAATACATTTTTAATTATGGGAGGATAACCTATAAGTTATGTTGACGCATAATCTACGAATATTTTTAAAGGTCGCGGACTTTTGCAGTATAACGGAAACGGCAAACGCGTTATATATTTCGCAGCCAGCCGTCAGTAAAGCTATTCAATCACTGGAAAAAGAATTGAAACTCAAACTTTTTTATAGAGATAAGAAAAACGGAATGATATTAACCGAAGCGGGAAATAAAATTCTGTTGCTTGCCCGTCAAATGGAGGAATTGGAAAATCGTATATATCAAACGGCATTTAAAGAAAATAACTTTATCGGCGGGAAACTCCGTATTGCTTCCGTTCCGATAACGACAACGGTTTTATTGCCCAAGGTTCTACATAGATTTAAGGAAACTTACCCGTATGTTGCCGTTGAAATAAAAGAAGGAAGTCCCGTTGCCGTAAAAAAGATGGTTGAAGAACACATTGCGGATTTTGCTTTAAGTTACGCTCCTTTTGGAAATTTAGACTCGGAGATACTCTTTAAAGACGAAATGGTTGCAATATTGGCGTCGAATAAAACGGTAGAATCCATAGACTTAGTTAATAATGCGGAAAATTTAATTTTTTGTCGCGCAGGACTTGAAACTGTGATAAAACAACTACCATCCGAGAAAAAAATTGACTTCAGTAGAAGTTTATTGGTGCAAAACGCTGAAACCGTTGTACGAATGGTAGAAGAAAAAAATGGAATAGAGATTATATCAAAATTCACTTTGTCCTCTATTTCACACCGCTTGCAAATTTGCCCAATTACTCCAACTCTTGATATGCAAATAGGACTGATTGCCAATGATTTAAACGACTTAACCCCGGTAGCTCAAGAATTTACTCGAATGTTGCGAGAATTGTGCAATAAACTGATAGGATATAACGTATTCAAGAATGAAACGCGTTAATAAACAAAATTTGCAAACAGTTTAACAAGTAACAAAAAAACGCCCGGCAACGCCGAGCGTTTTTTTATCACACAAGTTCAATAATCGCCATAGGCGCAGCGTCGCCGCGTCTTGGACCTAATTTCAATATTCTCGTATAACCGCCGTTACGGTCTGCGTATTTGGCTCCTATTTCGCTAAAGAGCTTTCTGACAACGTCTTCGTCCAAAAGACGCGCGATGGCTTGACGACGAGCGTGAAGGCTGCCGTCTTTCGCTAAAGTGATGAGATGATCCACAAGACCTCTCATTTCCTTTGCTTTAGCCTCCGTAGTTTCTATGCGTCCATGTTTGAAGAAGGATGTGAGTATGCTCTTAAAGAGAGCGCGACGAGCGCCGGAGTTTCTGCCCAGTTTTCTCAAAAAACTCACCTTCTATTCTTTTCTGTCGGAGGCTAAGGAAAGCCCCAACTCTTCAAGTTTCTTCTTAACCTCTTCAAGAGATTTTCGCCCTAAGTTCCGCACTTTCATCATATCGTCCTCGGTTTTTGCGGCAAGGTCTGCGACCGTGTTTATCTCGGCGCGTTTCAAGCAGTTGAAAGAACGCACGGAGAGGTCAAGTTCCTCAATAGTCATCTCAAGAGCCTTGGATTTTTCGTCCGGCTGCTCCTCTTCGACGACTATTTCTTCGATTTCCTCTTCCTCTTCGGGAATACTGCTGTCCATACTCTGGAATATCTTCAAATGCTGTATAAAGATATTCGCCGCCTTTGCCACCGCTTCCTCCGGGCTAATCGTGCCGTTCGTCCAAACTTCAAGTATGAGTTTGTCATAGTCCATCACGTTTCCTACGCGAGTGTCCTGCACGGTGTAATTAACCCTAGACACGGGCGAAAAAATGGAATCTATGGGAATAAGCCCTATAACGTCGTCGGGCTTCTTATTGCGTTCTGCGGGAATATAACCCTTCCCTCTTTCGACCTTCATCTCCATAAAGAGTTTGCCGTCCTCGTTTAAGGTGGCGATATGAAGATCGGGATTTAATACCTCTATATCAGCGTCGTGGATAATATCCGCGCCGGTAACTTCCATCTCGCCCTCGGCCTCTATGCGAATGGTCTTAGGCTCGTTTCCCTGCATTTTTAAGTAAAGCTGTTTTAAGTTCAAAACGATATTCGTAACATCGTCGCGAACGCCTTCAATGGTTGAAAACTCGTGCAAAACGCCGTCTATCTTTATGGAAGTAATGGCGGCTCCTTCAAGCGACGAAAGGAGCATACGACGAAGACCGTTCCCTACGGTTGTGCCGTAACCGCGTTCCAAAGGCTCGCAGATAAATCTGCCGTAACGCTTATCCTCGCTTATTTCGGCTATTTCGATTTTAGGTTTTTCGATGTCTGTCATCTAAACCTCCCCCATCGTCTAATCTATTCAAAAATGATGGAAACAATCCATCTCGGTGGAGTAATGATACTGCTATTACAGCGGTCAACGCTAACCAATCAGCTTCGCCTTTCAGGCTCGCTTTTTGGAGCGTTTTCGCATACGAGCTATTATCGACGCTAAAGCGTCGATAGCTCAGCACTACCTCGAATAAAGTTCGACAATGGCCTGTTCGTTTACGGGAACGTCAATATCGTCGCGGCTGGGGAATCTTTCCACCTTGCCGGTTAATTTTTCATTATCCGCAGAAAGCCACGCGGGAGCGGAGAGATGATTTTGAGATTCTCTAAGCTCTTTAAAGAGAGCGTTTGTCGCGCTCTTTTCCGCAACCGCCACAATATCCCCGACTTTTACCAAAGCGGAAGGAATATCAAGACGCTTGCCGTTTACGGTAATATGACCGTGACGCACTATCTGACGCGCTTGACGGCGAGTGTTAGCAAGTCCTAAACGAAATACCACATTGTCAATGCGACGCTCTAGTAACCCGAGCAAGTTTTCACCCGTTACGCCTTGCATAACCTTTGCTTTTTCGTAATATCCGCGGAACTGTTTTTCAAGCACGCCGTATATGAATTTCGCTTTTTGCTTTTCCTTTAACTGCATACCGTATTCGCTGACTTTTTTGTTGGTTTTTTCAAGTTTACGCTTGGAAACCTTGCTGCGACCGATAACCTGCGGTTCAAGCCCAAGAGCGCGGCAGCGTTTTAACGCCGGAACTCTGTCTATTGCCATCTATTTTGCACCTCCATTATACTCTTCTGCGTTTAGGCGGACGGCAACCGTTGTGAGGAATGGGGGTCACGTCTTTAATCATATTGACCTCAAGCCCCGTTGCCTGCAAAGAGCGGATAGCGGCCTCTCTGCCCGCGCCCGGCCCTTTTACATAAACTTCCACCTGTTTTAAACCATGCTCCATCGCGGCTTTTGCAGCGACTTCCGCCGCCATCTGCGCCGCAAAGGGGGTGCTTTTTCTGGAGCCTCTGAAACCGAGACCGCCGGCGGACGCCCAAGAGAGCGCGTTTCCGCTTTTATCGGTAAGCGTAACAATGGTATTGTTAAAAGTAGAGCTTATATGCGCTACACCATATTCTATATTTTTACGGACTTTTTTCTTTGTCCGAGTTGTCTTTTTGACAGCCACCTCTAGTCCTCCCTTACATTAGTCTTTCTTTTTGCCTGCTACTAATTTTTTAGGACCTTTTCTCGTGCGAGCGTTGTTCTTCGTGTTCTGTCCACGCACGGGAAGACCAAGACGGTGACGACGTCCACGGTAGCAGCCGATATCAACGAGTCGTTTGATGTTCATCTGAATGTCGCGGCGAAGATCGCCTTCCACAACGGCATTCTTGTCGATGGCATCGCGAAGTTTTACAACTTCATCCTCCGTCAAATCGCGAGTACGAGTATCGGGATTAATTCCCGTTATCCCCAAAATCTTCTGGCTGGTCTTTAAGCCAATGCCGAAGATATAAGTAAGAGCAATCTCAACCCGCTTGTCACGGGGTAAATCTACACCGGCAATACGCGCCATATTTTTCCCTCCTTTCTTCTGTTATCAACCCTGACGCTGTTTATGCTTGGGGTTTTCGCAAATAACCATAACGCGACCTTTGCGCTTAATGATTTTGCACTTTTCACAAATCTTTTTGACCGAAGGCTTAACTTTCAAAGCTTACCCCTCCTTATTGCGTTAACTTTCGTATTCTATCACGAAATATTAAGTTTGACAACTAATTTTTTATTTAAATCTGTAAGTAATCCTGCCTCTTGTTAAATCGTAAGGAGTAAGCTCTATCGTTACTTTGTCGCCGGGAAGTATTCTTATGAAATTCATACGAATTTTCCCGGAAACGTGCGCCAAAACCACATGCCCGTTTTCAAGCTCTACTTGAAACATTGCGTTTGGGAGGGCTTCAAGCACTTTTCCTTCCACTTCGATAACATCTTGTTTCGACATTTAGGCTCTCCTTTACGACAGCAATTTTATAAGCGCATCGCTTACCTTATCAATAGCGAGTTTTCCGTCAACTTCCTCGTAAACGCCCTGCGACTTGTAATAATCAATCAAAGGCTTTGTAGAGGCTTCGTATACGCTTATGCGCTCGTTCATAGTCTCCGCCGTGTCGTCCGCTCTTTGATAAAGTTCTTTTCCACAAGCGTCGCACATTCCGTCCTTTTTGGGCGGATTAAACTTCAAGTGATAGGTCTTGCCGCAACCCCTGCAAATTCTGCGACCGACGGCTCTTTCAACGAGTTCTTCCTTTGGCACGTTAATATTTAAGACGCGGATATTCGGAAGATTAAGCTCCTCCAAAATCTTTTTTAAAGCGTCGGCTTGCTCCACCGTTCTTGGGAAACCGTCAAGCAAAAATCCCTTTTTGCAATCGTCCTTAGCAAGTCGCTCTTTCACGATGCCGACGGTGACTTCGTCCGGCACAAGCGCGCCCTTGTCCATACATTCCTTGGCTTTTTTGCCGAGCGGAGTGCCTTCCTTAACCGCGGCTCTGAACATATCTCCCGTCGAGATATGGGGAATGTTGAATTTTTCTGTTAAAACTTCCGCCTGCGTACCTTTGCCGGCCCCCGGAGGGCCCATGAGTAATATTTCCACAGCAATCCCTCCTATTTCATAAAGCCTTTATAGTGGCGCATAACCACCATAGCTTCTATCTGTTTCATAGTGTGGAGCGCAACGCTCACAACGATTAAAAGAGCCGTTCCGCCGAAGTACACGCCTTGAATATGAGTCATAGACGCGATTAAATTCGGAAGTATGGCAATAAACGCCAAAAAGAACGCGCCCGCAAGCGTAATTCTCGTTAAGATGTAATCAATATGCGCTTCCGTTTCCTTGCCCGGTCTAATTCCCGGAATAAACGCACCGTATTTTCTTAAATTATCCGCCATATCGGGAATTTTTATGGTAACGGCGGTATAAAAATATGTGAAGAAAATGATAAGCAACACATAAATCGTACTCTGGAGCGGCGTACCCCATTCAAAATATTGGGCTATGCTCTTTATCGTGGGATTGTCCACGAACTGCGCCACCGTTATCGGAAACATCAGCACGGACGATGCGAAGATTATGGGGATAACACCCGCGGGATTTACCTTTATGGGAATATGGGAGCTGTTCGCCCCAAGTGTGCTTTGGCTTGTCGTGCGTCTTGCGTAAGTTACGGGGATTCTTCTGAAACCCGTTTCGATATGTATTACGAACACTATCATAGCAAGCGCGATGATGAGGAACAAAAGAACGCTGAAATAACTTATCGTACCCGCCTGCACATAATGGTAAATAGTGCCGATATTCTGCGGAAGCGCGGCGACTATACCCGCAAAGATGATTAGCGATATCCCATTCCCGACGCCGTAAGCCGTAATCTGTTCGCCGAGCCACATCAAGAAAATCGTACCCGCCGTCAGCGTTATGGCTATTATAAGAATGTTTACGGGATTCGGGTTCAAAATCGCCGCTTTTAAACCGATGGACATACCAATCGCCTGAAAAAAAGCAAGCGCGACTGTCAAATATCTCGTAACTTTCGTAGTCTTCTTATGCCCTTCGTGACCTTCCTTAGACCACTGTTCCAAAGTCGGCACAACAACATTCAAAAGCTGCATTATAATAGAAGCATTGATGTACGGCGTAATACTCATAGCAAAAATCGAGAATTTACTGAACGCGCCGCCGGAGAATAAATCAAGGAGTCCTAAAAGACTTCCGCTTTGAAAGAGCGATTCTATCGCGGTAGGATCGACGCCCGGGACGGGGATGTGAGTCCCCATCCGAAAGACGGCGAACATAATAAGCGTAAATATTATTCTATCTCTTAGTTCCGTGATTTTCCATATATTACTGAGCTGGGCGAACAACTCAGATCACCTCGGCTTTACCGTAAGCGCCGATTTCTTCAATCTTGCCGCCGGCTGCTTCAATTTTCTCTTTAGCGGATTTCGTAAAGAAGTTTGCTCTAACGGTGAGTTTTTTTGAAAGCTCACCGCCGCCCAAAATACGAATACCATCGTGCACATTTTTCAAAATGCCTTTGTCAATAAGCTCGACGGGATCGACAGTAGCACCGTCGTCAAAACGATTCAAAGTTTCAACGTTAACTTCCGCATAAGTCTTTGCCCAAACATTTTTGAAACCGCGTTTCGGCAAACGACGATATAAAGGCATTTGTCCGCCTTCAAAACCTGTACGGACACCGCCGCCGGAGCGGGATTTTTGTCCCTTCATACCTCTGCCGCTGGTCTTACCCTTGCCGCAGCCGAGTCCGCGACCGACGCGCATACGAGTTTTTCTTGCGCCTTCCGTCGGTTTTAATTCGTGTAATTCCATCTTCTTCCCTCCTTACGCTTCTTCAACGACCACTAAATGCTTCACTTTGAAAAGCTGACCGCGAATAGCGGGATTATCGGGAAGCTCCGACACGGAATTTATCTTGTTTAAGCCTAAAGAACGTACCGTACGTCTTTGAGTTTCGGGACGACCGATAAGGCTGCGTTTTAAAGTTACTTTTAACTTTGCCATTATGGTTTCCTCCTTATCCCAACACTTCGCGGATAGTTTTGCCGCGAAGCTCCGCTACGACGTTCGCTCTCTTTAAGCTCTCCAATCCCTTAATGGTTGCGCGAACCATATTGTTCGGGTTTGACGAACCTAAAGATTTGGTGAGTATATCGTGAATACCGGCAAGCTCCAAAACGGCTCTCGCTGGGCCACCCGCTATAACGCCGGTACCTTTTGTGGCAGGTTTAAGCAAAACTTTACCCGCTCCGAAAACTCCTAAAGCTTCGTGAGGAATAGATCTGTTTCTGATAGCGACTTCCACAAGATGCTTTTTCGCATCTTCGATGCCCTTACGAATGGCTTCGGGGACTTCCGCAGCCTTGCCAAGACCTACGCCTACTTTTCCGTTTTTATTTCCGACAACCACAAGCGCGCTGAAGGAAAAGCGACGACCGCCTTTCACTACTTTTGCGACGCGGTTGATATAGACGACCTTTTCTTCGAACTCAGGCGTCTCGTTATCGTAATTTCTAGCCATTTACTTGCCTCCTTAATCAGAATTTTAAGCCGGCTTCACGAGCCGCTTCCGCAAGCGCCGCGACGCGACCGTGGTACACATAACCTCCGCGATCGAACACGACTTCTTTTATGCCCTTTTCAATGGCGCGTTTTGCGATTTGTTCACCTATCGCTTTTGCCGCTGCGACGTTTCCGCCGTAATCTTTGAAACCCTTTTCCATAGTGGAAGCGGCAACAAGCGTTACGCCTTTTTCATCGTCGATTACCTGAGCATAAATATTGGCTATACTACGAAACACATTCAAGCGGGGACGCTCCGAGGTTCCGCTTATATGATTGCGTACTCTTAAATGACGCTTTTGACGCGCTTTATTCTTATCTTGCTTTATAAGCATATTTTCCTCTCCTTTCCCCTATTACTTCTTACCTTTCGCGCCGGCCTTGCCTTCCTTGCGGCGGATATGTTCGCCGACATACTTAATGCCTTTGCCCTTATAGGGTTCCGGCTCGCGGAAAGCTCTGATTTCGGCGGCAATCTGTCCCACTTTTTCCTTATCAATGCCGCTTACGATTATATTGTTCGTACCTTTTGGCACTTCAAATTGAATTCCTGCGGGAGCTTCTACAACAACGGGATGGGAAAATCCCAAGGAGAGATTTAAATTTTTACCCTGCATCGCGGCTCTGTAGCCTACGCCGTTTATTTCAAGCTCTTTCTTAAAACCTTCTGTTACGCCGACAACCATATTGTGAATAAGAGTCCTTGAAAGTCCGTGCAGAGATCTGTGCATTTTATCGTCGGAAGGACGAGCAACAGTAAGTTCTGCGCCTTCTACGGTTATTTTCATATCGCTGTGGATTTTACGCGTTAATTCGCCCTTAGGCCCTTTGACTTTTACTGTATTATCCGCTTCAACCTTTACGGTTACGCCTGCGGGAATGGTAACGGGCGCTCTTCCTATTCTTGACATATTCTACACGCCTCCTTACCAAACATAAGCGACAACTTCGCCGCCAAGACCGGCTTTTCTCGCATTCTTATCGCTCATAATCCCTTTAGAAGTAGAGATTATAGCAACGCCAAGACCTCCCAAAACTCTCGGGAGCTCTGCCTTTTTCGCGTATTGCCTCAAACCGGGCTTAGAAATCCTCTTTAAGCCGGTAAGCACTTTTTCGCGTTTAGGCCCATATTTCAACTGAATAGAGATTATACCCTGCTTGCCGTCCTCGGTGAAGGTATAGTCTTTAATAAATCCCTCTTCCTTAAGCACCTCGGCAATGGCCCGTTTGATGTTGGAGCCGGGAATTTCCACCTTATCGTGGTAGACGGAATTTGCGTTTCTGATACGCGTCAACATATCTGCAATAGGATCAGTCATTGCCATGAATCGATATCCTCCTTATTTTTTACCAGCTTGCTTTTCTTACTCCGGGAATCGCGCCGTTATAGCTCTGTTCGCGGAAGCATACGCGGCACATCTCGAATTTTCTTAAATAACCGTGAGGTCTGCCGCAAATTTTGCAACGATTATGTTCTCTTGTGGAAAATTTGGGTTCCTTTTTCCACTTTTCAATCATAGACTTCTTAGCCATTTCTTCCCCTCCTTATTTATCGGCAAAAGGCATACCCAAAAGCTTTAAAAGCTCCCTTGCCTCTTCGTCGGTTTTCGCCGTGGTTACGATTACGATATTCATACCGCGGATTTTGTCGATTTTATCGTAGTCAATTTCGGGGAAAATAAGTTGCTCTTTTAAGCCTACAGCATAATTGCCGCGTCCGTCGAACGCGTTCTTGCTTACGCCCCTAAAATCGCGAACGCGAGGAAGGGCGATATTCATAAACTTATCCAAGAACTGATACATACGCGCGCCGCGAAGGGTTACCTTGCAACCTATAGGCATACCTTGACGAAGCTTCCAAGCTGCAAGAGATTTTTTTGCTCTCGTTAAGAGCGGCTTTTGCCCTGAAATAAGGGTTAGGTCGTTTACCGCGGCATCCAAGGCTTTCGGATTTTGCACGGACTCGCCTACGCCCATATTTATAATAACTTTTTCAAGTTTAGGAAGCTGCATTACATTTTTATAACCGAACTTTTCAGTCATAGCCTTTACGACTTCGCTTTGATACTTTTCCTGCAATCTTTCCACTTAATATCCTCCTTCCCTATTATTTTGTCTGATCTATAACTTCGCCGCACTTCTTGCACGCGCGAACATTCTTTCCGTTTACCTCTTTATGAGCAACTCTCGTAGGTTTGCCGCAAGAGGGGCATATAAGCATAACCTTACATACGTGAAGCGGCATTTCCTTGGTGAGTATTCCGCCCTGAGGCGCTTTTTGATTAGGCTTTGTATGGCGTTTTACCTTATTTATGCCTTCCACCACGACTTTACCCTTTTTGGGTATAGCCCTTAAAATTTTGCCCTCTTTGCCTTTGTCTTTGCCGGACAAAACTAAGACTTTATCGTCTTTCTTTACGTGAAGTTTAACGGGTGTCAAAATCGCACCTCCTCTCTTAAAGCACTTCCGGAGCAAGGGAAACAATCTTCATAAAATCTTTTTCACGAAGTTCTCTTGCCACGGGTCCAAAAATACGAGTGCCGCGCGGGGTTTTATCCTCTTTAATTATAACCGCCGCATTCTCGTCAAAGCGGATAAAAGATCCGTCGGGACGGCTTAAACCTTTTACGCTTCTTACAACAACGGCCTTAACAACGTCGCCCTTTTTAACCGTGCCGCCGGGGGACGCCGACTTAACCGCCGCAACTATTACATCGCCGATGTTGGCATATTTGCGATAAGATCCGCCGAGGACGCGAATGCACATTATTTCTTTTGCACCCGTGTTGTCGCCAACATTCAGGATGGTCTGCTGTTGAATCATACTATGACCTCCTTCGTAAGATCTTATTTAGCCTTTTCGACAATTTCTACCAAGCGCCAACGCTTTTGTTTGGAAAGGGGGCGGGTTTCCATAATGGACACTCTGTCGCCTATGCCCGCTTCGTTCTTTTCATCGTGCGCTTTAAATTTAACCGTGCGTTTCACGGATTTTTTATAGAGCTTATGGCTCTTTAATTCTTCTATAGCGACCACAATGGTCTTATCCATTTTATCGCTGACGACTCTGCCGATTTTCGTCTTGCGTTCGTTTCTTTCGCTCATAGTGGAGCCTCCTTCCTAATGCATATCAATAATTAAGCTTTCGCCTGTTCCGTTTGAATAGTCTTTATTCTCGCTATCGACTTTTTAACTTCTTTGATACGCATCGGATTATCAAGCTGCCCCGTGGCGTGCTGAAAGCGAAGGTTAAAAAGCTCCTCTTTCAATGAAGCAAGCTTCTCGCGCATATCCTCGGCGCTCATCTCTCTTATCTCACTTGGCTTCATTTACTTCACCGCCTTTTGTCTCGTCCTTCGTCACAAATTTAGTCTTTATGGGAAGTTTGTGCCCCGCAAGACGCATAGCTTCCGCCGCGACTTCTTTGGGGACGCCGTCCATCTCAAAGAGTACGCGACCGGGTTTTACAACCGCTACCCAATACTCCGGAGACCCCTTACCGGAACCCATTCGAGTTTCAGCAGGTTTTGCTGTTACGGGCTTATCGGGGAAAATCTTTATCCAAACTTGACCGCCGCGCTTAATGTAACGCGTCATAGCGATACGAGCCGCCTCTATTTGGCGATTCGTTATCCAAGCGGGTTCAAGCGCTACAAGACCATATTCGCCGTGAGCTACCGTATTGCCGCGGCTTGCTTTGCCCTTCATACGCCCTCTGAATTGTTTTCTATATTTGACTCTCTTTGGTATTAACATTAAGCTTCGCTCCCTTCAGCGGCAGGTTTTTTTCCCTGCGACGATGTCGCCGCCGGAGCGCGATGCGACTGTTTTGCGTCGACCTTTTTCTCGGGAAGGATTTCGCCTTTAAAAATCCAAACCTTAATTCCTATACGCCCATAAGTGGTATGCGCCTCCGCCGTACCATAGTCAATATCTGCGCGAAGAGTGTGAAGAGGAATACTTCCCTCTCTGTAAAATTCCTTACGAGCAATTTCAGCTCCGCCAAGACGCCCGCCGCATGAAATTTTGATTCCCTTTGCGCCAAGTTTCATTGTGCGTCCGACGGCCTGTTTCATAGCCCTGCGAAAAGCTATTCTGCGCTCAAGTTGCGACGCGATATTTTCCGCAACCAAAGTTGCATCCATATCCGGCTGCTTGATTTCCGCTACGTCTATATCTACACGCTTTGCCGTGGTGAATTTTTTTAGCTTGGTTTTAAGTTCTTCGATAGAGGCGCCCTGACGACCGATGACCATACCGGGTTTGGCGGTGTGCACGGTGATGCGAAGTCTATCTTTTTTACGCTCCGTGGTAATACGAGGAACGCTTGCCTGCGCTAATTCCTTTTTCAAAAATTTACGAATTTTAATATCTTCGTGGAGATTATCCGCATAATTTTTATCGGCGTACCAATTTGCGTCCCAATCTTTTACAATACCAAGACGAATGCCATGCGGATTAACTTTCTGACCCAAACTTGCTCCCTCCCTTATTTTTCATCAACGATAATAGTGATGTGGCTGGTGCGTTTTAAAATTTTAAACGCCTGACCTCTCGAGCGCGGATGCACTCTTTTTAAAGTCGGTCCTCCATCCACAAACGCCGTTTTTACATAAAGGAGATCCGAATCCATATCAAAATTGTTTTCCGCGTTTGCCACAGCGGATTTTAAAACCTTGGTCAGTACCTCTGCGCCGGCTTTCGGTGTAAATTTTAAAATCGCAAATGCTTCGTCAACTTTTTTGCCGCGAATGAGATCGATTACAACGCGAACTTTGCGCGGAGCTATGCGAACATATTTAGCTACTGCTTTTGCTTCCACTTTAGTTCCTCCTTACTTTAGCGCTGTCTTTCTCTCTTCGCCCGCATGTCCTTTAAAGGTGCGAGTAGGAGCAAATTCTCCCAATTTATGTCCAACCATATCCTCCGTAACATATACGGGAACATGTTTTCTTCCGTCGTGCACGGCGAATGTGTGCCCCACGAAATCCGGGAAAATCGTGGAACTTCTCGACCATGTCTTGATTACTTTTTTATCGTTTGCGGCGTTCAACGCCTCAACTTTTTTCATAAGGCTCGCTTCAACAAAAGGGCCTTTCTTAACAGATCTCGACAAAACAAATCCCCCTTTCTCTCATTACTTGCGACGACGTACGATAAGCTTATCGGAAGCCTTTTTACGACGAGTCTTCGCGCCCATAGCGCATTTACCCCATTTAGTAACAGGATGTTTGCGTCCAACGGGAGAGCGTCCTTCGCCGCCGCCGTGCGGATGGTCGTTCGGGTTCATTGCTACGCCACGGTTTTCGGGGCGAATACCGAGCCAGCGATTTCTGCCTGCTTTACCGATAGTGATGTTTTCGTGTTCTAAATTACCGACCTGACCGATAGTAGCGCGGCAATTTACGTGTACTTTTCTGATTTCGCCGGAGGGCATACGAAGGAGAGCGTAATTGTCCTCTTTAGCCATAAGCTGCGCGCTTGCGCCCGCGCTTCTGACCATTTGCGCCCCTCTGCCGATTTGAAGTTCCACATTATGAATAACCGTACCTACGGGAATATTCTTCAAGGGAAGAGAGTTGCCTGTCTTGATGTCCGCTTCTGCGCCGGATTCCACCTTGTCGCCGACTTTTAAGCCGTTAGGCGCCAATATATAGCGTTTTTCGCCGTCCGCGTAGTTTAAAAGCGCGATTCTTGCGCTGCGGTTCGGATCGTACTCAATAGTCGCAACTTTGGCGGGGATGCCGTCTTTGTTGCGTTTAAAATCTATTATACGATAAAGTCTTTTATGACCGCCGCCTTGATGGCGTACGGTTAAATGACCGTGAATGTTTCTGCCGCCTTTTTTCTTTAGGCTTGTAACAAGTGATTTTTCGGGTTTGTCCGCCGTAATCTCTTCAAAAGAGGAGACTGTCATAAAGCGGCGTCCCGGAGAATACGGTTTAAAACTTTTGACTGCCACGATATAACCTCCTTATGCTCCGAAGAATTCGATAGTTTCGCCCGCCGCAAGCTTTACGATTGCTTTCTTGTAATCCGGACGTTTTCCAACCGTACGACCCATACGCTTTTTCTTGCCGGTAACGTTAGCGGTGTTCACGCTTACGACTTTAACTTTGAAAATCTCCGCTACGGCTTTACCTATCTCGATTTTATTCGCTCTTTTATCCACGACGAAAACGTATTTGCCTTCACCCATAAGTTGAGTCGTACGTTCAGTGATAAGGGGGCGTATCAAAATATCTCTTGCTTCCATTACGCAAACACCTCCTCCATCCGCTTAACGGCATCTTTTGTCACCAAGAGCTTGCCGTGATAGAGGATGTCTAAGACGTTAATTCCTTCCGCCGTTATGGCTTTTACGCCTTGAATGTTCCTCGCGGAAAGTTCAACGTTTTCCTTATATTCTTCGGTTATCAAAAGGGCTTTATTCTCAATTTTGAAATCACCCATCATCTTTACGACTTGTTTTGTCTTAGGCGCATCAAAATCAAGGCTTTCAAGCACGAGGAAATCGCCGTTTTTGACTTTATCCGATAAAGCGCATTTAAGCGCGAGTCTTCTCTGTTTTCTCGGCATATTAAAGCCGTATTTTCTGGGATGCGGACCAAACACCGTGCCGCCGCCTACCCAAATAGGACTTCTCGTAGACCCGGAACGCGCTCTGCCCGTGCCTTTCTGTCTCCAAGGCTTTCTGCCGCCGCCTCTTACGAGTCCGCGAGTTTTCGTGCTGTGCGTACCAAGACGCATAGACGCCTGCTGCAAGACCACCGCCTGATGAAGGAGGCCCGCATTCATTTCAACGCCGAAAAAATCTTCGTTTAATTCCATATCGCCGGTTTTTTCGCCTGCAATATTATAAACTGCTACTGTTGGCATCTATATTCCTCCTTCCGATTATTTCTTTTTGGGCTTTACGGTCTCTTTTATTACCACAAAACCCTTTTTAGGCCCTGGAATTGCGCCCTTTATCAAAAGTAAATTTCTGTTTGTGTCAACTCTCACGATGGAAAGACGCTGCACCGTTACGCGCTCGCCGCCCATACGTCCGGGGAGTTTCTTTCCCTTTAACACGCGACCGCCGGGACCACTTATCATAGCTCCCGTCGAGCCGGGTTCTCTGTGCGACTTGGAGCCGTGACCCATAGGACCTCTTGCAAAGTTGTGGCGTTTGATGCCGCCCGCAAAGCCTTTGCCCTTAGAGGTACCGGTTACGTCAACCAAATCTCCCGCCGCAAATATGTCAACGCCGATAGTATCGCCGACGTTATATTCGGAAGCATCTTTAAGACGCATCTCGCGAAGGAATTTTAAGGGTTTCACCCCTGCCTTTTCAAAATGCCCCTTTAACGGTTTATTAACTCTTTGTTCCTTTACTTCACCAAAACCAAGCTGAACTGCGTTATAGCCGTCTTTTTCAACGGTCTTGTTCTGCACTACTACATTGTTTCCCGATAAAACCACGGTTACGGGGACGACTTTCCCCTCTTCGGTGAAGATTTGTGTCATGCCAAGCTTTCTGCCTAAAATTGCTTTTGCCATTTAACGCACCTCCCCCTTATTAAGCCTTTATCTCTACTTCTACGCCCGCAGGCAAGTCCAAATGCGTAAGAGCGTCCACAGTCTTTTGAGTAGGCTCTATAACGTCGATAAGGCGTTTATGCGTACGCATTTCAAACTGCTCTCTCGAATCCTTGTTTACATGAGGGCTTCTGAGTATCGTATAAATAGCTTTTTCGGTGGGAAGCGGAATAGGACCGCTGACCAACGCGCCGGATTTTTTTGCGGTCTCAACCACTTTCACCGCGCTGGCGTCGAGTACTTTGTGATCGTAAGCCTTTAAACGAATACGAATCTTTTTCTGTTTCGCCAAAGTGTTTTCCTCCTTTTGTCAAAGCTCTTCGGCTTCAACTTTTCTCCACGGCAGTTCCCTCGATATATTTTGGCATTACCCGAGCCATCTGCCATGTCATCGCATTTTGTTGGACTTCGTCCAAACCTACCAAAGGGCGCTGCCCTCCGGACTCCCGCAAGGGGAACTCGTCTCCCTTGACCCCCCCCCATTTTTATATTATGGGGTCAAGGGGCGTAAGTCCCTTGCGGGTGCAGGGCAGAGCCCTGCCGAGGGTTTGGGGCGAGCAGCCCCAACTTTAATTAAGCGTCGATTTCGGTAACGCGACCTGCGCCGACGGTGTGACCGCCTTCGCGGATAGCGAAACGCAAGCCCTGCTCGATAGCGATCGGGGTGATAAGTTCAACGGTCATTTCGACGTTGTCGCCGGGCATAACCATTTCGGTATCTTTAAGTTCGCTGATAACGCCGGTAACATCGGTTGTACGGAAGTAGAACTGCGGGCGATAGTTCTTGATGAACGGGGTATGACGGCCGCCTTCTTCTTTCGTCAAAACGTAAACCTGCGCTTTGAATTTGGTGTGAGGTTTGATGGAACCGGGTTTTGCAAGAACCTGACCGCGTTCGATTTCTTTGCGGTCGATACCGCGAAGAAGCGCGCCTACGTTATCGCCAGCCACAGCGGAATCAAGCATCTTACGGAACATTTCGATACCGGTTACAACGGTGGATTTGGACTCGTCGTTTAAGCCGACGATTTCAACAGTCTCGTTGAGTTTGAGTTCGCCGCGCTCAACACGACCGGTAGCAACGGTGCCGCGGCCGGTGATGGTGAATACGTCCTCAACAGGCATAAGGAAGGGTTTATCGGTATCGCGGGTAGGAGTAGGAATGTAATTGTCTACTTCTTCCATAAGTTTTTCGATATTCTTCTTCTGTTCTGCGTCACCTTCAAGAGCCTTTAACGCGGAGCCAGCCACGATAGGAATATCGTCGCCGGGGAATTCGTAAGAAGAAAGCAAATCGCGAACTTCCATTTCAACAAGCTCTAAAAGTTCGGGATCGTCAACCTGGTCAACTTTGTTAAGGAACACAACGATAGCGGGAACGCCAACCTGACGCGCAAGAAGGATATGCTCGCGAGTCTGGGGCATAGGACCGTCGGCTGCGGAAACAACCAAAATTGCGCCGTCCATCTGAGCCGCGCCGGTTATCATGTTCTTAACATAGTCGGCGTGTCCCGGGCAGTCAACGTGCGCATAGTGACGAGAGTCAGTCTCATATTCAACGTGCGCAGTATTTATCGTGATGCCGCGTTCTCTTTCTTCCGGCGCTTTATCAATATCCGCGTAATCTTCAAATTTTGCATATCCTTTTTCGGAAAGCACTTTGGTGATTGCTGCGGTAAGAGTGGTCTTGCCGTGGTCAACGTGACCGATAGTTCCAATGTTTACGTGCGGTTTGTTACGCTCAAATTTTGCCTTTGCCATTACTTAATTCCTCCCTTTAAGGAAAAGTTTTGATTTTTATCTACTTTCTTTTTCTCTCTCTTTTTTATAAAAAAGAGAGAGAAAAAGAAAGTAGCAAAGAAAAAGAGAGAGAAAAAATTTTAATAAACTCTTTTGAATAGTTTTGTTGCTATTGTTTTGAGTTTAGAGATTATTTATGTTGAGTTACTCGCCTTTGTTTTTGGCTACTATCTGATCCGCTATATTCTTCGGAACTTCGTCGTAGTAGGAAACTTCCATAGAGTAGTTTCCACGACCTTGAGTCTTGGAACGAAGGTCCGTGGAATAGCCGAACATTTCGGAGAGCGGAACGAACGCGTTTACTACTTGCGCGCCGTTTCTTGCTTCCATACCCTCTATGCGACCACGGCGGCTGTTCAAGTCGCCGATAACGTCGCCCATATATTCTTCGGGGACGGTAACTTCAACTTTAACGTACGGCTCAAGAAGCACGGGATTTGCCTTTTGCGCGCCGTTCTTAAACGCCATAGAGCCTGCGATTTTAAACGCGGCCTCGGAGGAGTCGACTTCGTGGAACGAGCCGTCGTATACGGTGGCTTTGATGTCCACCATAGGATAGCCCGCGAGCACGCCGCCTTCCATAGCCTGCTTTACGCCTTCTTCGATAGGCTTTATATATTCCTTCGGAATTACGCCGCCCACGATTTTGTTCTCGAAAGCGAAGCCTTCGCCCGGCTCTTGCGGCTCGATTTTAAGCCAGCAATGACCGTATTGACCGTGACCGCCGGACTGACGAACGAATTTGCCTTCCGCCTCGACGCTCTTACGAATGGTTTCGCGATACGCGACTTGAGGCTCGCCGACTTTGCAGTCAACTTTAAATTCGCGGAGCATACGGTCAACGATAATCTGCAAGTGAAGTTCGCCCATGCCGGAAATGATTGTCTGTCCGGTTTCCTCGTCCGTACGAACGCAGAACGTGGGGTCTTCCTCAGCGAGTTTTTGGAGAGCAACGCCCATTTTCTCCTGGTCGTTTTTGGTAGAAGGCTCTACCGCAACGGAGATAACGGGATCGGGGAACACCATATTCTCCAAAATAATCGGCGCGTTTTCGGCGCAAAGCGTGTCGCCCGTCGTGGTATCCTTCAAACCAACCGCCGCAGCTATATCGCCGCTATATACCATGTCTATCTCTTTACGGTTGTTCGCGTGCATTTGAAGTATGCGACCGATACGCTCTTTCTTGCCCTTCGTGGAGTTATACACATAAGAGCCGGACTGGAGCGTTCCCGAATATACGCGGAAGAACGTGAGTTTACCGACGTAAGGATCGGTCATAACCTTAAACGCGAGAGCCGCAAACGGCTCTTCGTCGCTTGAAGGACGGCTGTCCTCTTCTTCCGTATTGGGATTTACGCCCGGAATCGGACGAATATCCGTAGGCGCGGGCATATATGCAACAACAGCGTCAAGCATAGGCTGCACGCCCTTGTTGCGGTAAGAAGTGCCGCAGGTTACGGGGCAAATCTTGCAGGCGATAGTGCCTTTGCGAAGAGCCGCTTGAATTTCTTCCTTCGTTACCTCTTCGCCGCCCAAATATTTTTCCATTAAGTCGTCGTCGAATTCCGCCGCGGCTTCAAGCATCTTTTCGCGGTATTCTTCCGCCGTAGCCTTTAAATCGTCGGGGATTTCCACGGTATCCGCGACTTTTCCGAGATCGTCCTCATAGATAATGGCTTTCATATCAATGAGATCGACCAAGCCTTTGAAAGTATCCTCCGCGCCGATAGGAATTTGCACCGCCACGGGATTTGCGTTAAGGCGCTCTCTCATCATCTTCATAACATTGAAGAAATCCGCGCCCGTTATATCCATTTTATTGACATACGCCATACGGGGAACATTATATTTCTCCGCTTGACGCCACACTGTCTCCGTTTGAGGCTCAACGCCGCCGCGAGCGGTCAAGACCGCAACCGCGCCGTCAAGAACCCTCAGGGATCTCTCTACTTCCACGGTAAAATCAACATGACCCGGCGTATCTATGATGTTTATGCGGTGCCCTTTCCAATGGCAGGTGGTGGCGGCGGACGTAATCGTTATGCCGCGCTCTTGCTCCTGCACCATCCAGTCCATCGTGGCAGCGCCTTCATGCACTTCGCCGATTTTGTGATTTATACCCGTGTAAAAGAGGATGCGCTC
>JAGBKP010000119.1 GCA_017635875.1 Selenomonadaceae bacterium
GGTCTTCGCCTCTGTTGGAACTGCCCTTTTTATCAAGCACGCCTATAATGGTAAAGGGTTTGTTGTTAAGGCGAATTTGTTTTCCTATGGGGTTTTCGTCCTTAAAAAGACTCACCGCCACCGTGTTTCCGATAACGGCTACGCGATTTCTTGATTCCATAGCTTCGTCTGTTATGAAAAAGCCGTTTCTGACGCTTAAATTTTCCTTTACAAGATGAACAGGAACAACGCCCATAACGTTGGTATTGACATTCTCGTTGCCGTATACCGCTTGGTATGTGCTTGAAAGCTGCGGTATCGCAAAGTCAATGCCCTTTATGTGTTTTTGTATCGCCGTAACGTCCGCAAGTTTCAAACTCCTCATAGTGTTTCCGCGCCCGCGCACGCCGCGCACGCGTTTAGAACTCGGAGTCACCATAAGTATGTTCATACCTTGACTTTCAAAGTTTTCCGTAGTCTTGTTTTTCATACCGTCGCCTAGCGCCACCATAGCTATAACAGCGCCGACGCCTATGATAATGCCGAGCATGGTGAGAAGTGAGCGTAGACGGTTTGCTTTTATGGAGGTTATCGCCATTAGGAAACATTCTCTAAACAACATCCATAACCACGCCCCTTCCCTCGTCCCTTTCTATAACGCCATCGCGTACCAAAAGCTGACGACTTGCGCAAGCCGCAATATCCGGCTCGTGGGTGACTAAAATAATCGTGCGTCCCTTTTTATGTAGCTCTTGAAATATTTCCATAATTTCGTGAGTGGACTTTGTGTCAAGATTTCCCGTAGGCTCGTCCGCCATTATAATATGCGGGTCGTTTACAAGGGCGCGAGCTATCGCCACTCTTTGGCGTTGTCCGCCCGAAAGTTCGCTTGGTAAATGCTCTGCGCGGTCGGCAAGTCCCACGGCTTTTAAATGACTAAAAGCGATTTCTTTTCGCTCGTCAAGCCCAACTCCCGCGTATAACAACGGAAGCGCGACATTTTCAAGAGACGTGAGTTTTGATAATAGATTAAAATTTTGAAATACGAAGCCGATTTTTTTATTGCGGGTTTTAGCGAGATTATCGTCCGAGAGATGCGCCACTTCGTCGCCGTCCAAAAGATAAGAGCCGACGGTCGGGCGGTCTAAACAGCCTAAAATATTCATAAGGGTGGATTTTCCGGAACCCGACGGCCCCATAAGCGCGGCAAATTCGCCCTCCGTTATATCCGTATCTATGCCGTTTAACGCCGCCACTTCCTCCGTGCCCATTTTGTATATCTTTTTTATGCCGCGAAGCCTAATGGTGGGAACTTTTTCAGAGTTTGGCATTATTTTTCCTTTTCCTTCCTCGTAACTTTCGCGTTGCTTCTCGGGTCGCCCGTCGCCTTTGTCGCCGCGAGAGCCGTATATGTCGAAACTAATTTGTCGCCTTCCTCTAATCCTTCCAACACTTCGACGTATTCGTCAACCGTAATTCCCGTTTTTATCTGTCTTTTTTCGGTCTTTCCGTCGCTCGTCCTTAACATAACAAACGCGCCGTCTTTATCGGCTTTTACCGCCGTTATGGGAACGGAAAGGGCGTTCATACGTTTGTCTTTAACGATATCGACGCGCGCCGTCATAGCGGGGAAAAGTTTCTTTTCGGGGTCGTCAACGTCAAGCGTTACGTAATAATATATAACGGAAGCGGAACTGGAAGATGACGATGACGAACTTTTAATATTCCACGAAGTGCCGGTGTCGGATTGGGAAATTTTCTTCACCGTCGCGCGAAAAGTTTCGCCCGGATACGCGTCAACGGTAAATTCCGCGTCCTGCCCGACTTTAATCGCGCCTATATCGCTTTCGTCAACCTTTGCCATTATTTCTTTTTTGGATAAATCCGCGATTCTCATAATAACCGTTGGGTTATTCGTTCCTTGCGTTGCCATCGCGCCTACCGTTTGCGGCTCGCCGACAACCGTGCCGTCCATAGAGGCGTAAATAAGCGTGTCGTTTATGTCGGCTTGCGCGGTCGCAAGCGTCGTCTTTGCGGTGTCGTAATTAAAGAGAGCCGTTTCAAGCTCTTCGGCGCTCTTTGCGCCTATGGAGTAGAGACGTTTCATACGCTCGTATTTTGCCGCTTTATCGCGCACTTCTATCTCCGCTTTTTCTCTTTTTGTTTCAAGATCCTCGCTGTCTAATGTTGCCACTAATTGACCCTTTTTCACGGTATCGTTTTCTTTAACGAGAATAGCCGTGATGCGTCCGGTCTTTTTAGGCGCAACGTCAACGTATTGAGCGGGCGCGATTGTTCCCGTCGCCTGCACCAATACTTTTAAATCGCGCCTTTCTACCGTCGTTATGTTTGCGCGTTTGGCAGCTCTTTCTTCCGCTTGTTTATTTTCATACGCGCCGTAAGCGAAATATCCTATCGCGACGAGTACTACAGCGACAGCGGCAATTATTCCGATTTTTTTCTTCATATTAACCTCCCGCTCACTTGCGAACGATTTTTTCTTCCGCAGGGACTTTCGTTTCCTTAACGCTCATATCCATATTACGCGCCGCCATCTGCTCGCTGTCCGTTAATCCTATTCCCATAGCGTTTTCAATTTCCGCGCAGTATTTGGCGTAGTCTGATTCAGCCAAAATCAAATTAAGTTTCGCTCTTGTAAGAGATTCTTCCGCATCTATTACTTCAAGCATAGTGCCTGCGCCCGCGCGGTATTTTTCAAATTCGATATAGGATTCTTCTTCTGCTTTTGTTACGTTTGACCTGTTGGTTTTTAGCCTCTCTTCCGCTTCTCTCATATTCATATAGGCTTGACGCACGGCTAAATCGACGGCTTCTTCTTGTTTTTCGAGATTGAGTTTCGCTTCGTCCCTCTCCGCTATTGCGTTATCCACCTGCGCTTTTATAAGACCGCCGTCCAAAACGCTCCATTTAGCCGAAAGCGATGCGTCCCAACCGGAATTATGCGAAGAATTTGGCTCAAATGTGGCGTTTATCGGGTTTACCCCAACGCTTGCGTCTAATGTGGGTTGATACGCCGCTTTTGCGGCTTTAACGGCGAGTTCTTTTTGGTCTAAGTTATATCTTGCGGTCATAAGGTCTTTGCGATTTTGAAAAGCCGCCGATATGCAGTCGCTCATCTGTGTGTTAAAAGGGTCTAGAGAGAATTTATCCGTAAGAGTTAAGAGCTCGTTTCTGTCTATATTTATGTAATTTCTTAAATTAGTCAGCGCGATTTCATAGCTGTTTGCGGCTTTTATTAAATTTTCCTCGGCGTTTGTAAGTTCCACGTCGGCTCTTATCATATCTATTTTAGCTTTGCTGCCCGCGCCGTATAAATCGCTTGTCTGTTTTAAATGCGCTTTATATTTATTCACCGTTTCAAGGCGCACGGTCTTGGTTTCATTCGCCGCGACGGCATCGTAATAGGCTTTGGTAACATCGAGCTTAAGTTTTTCGCGTTGACGCTGCGTGGTAAGCACGGCAGAGCGCACGCCGATTTCACGCGATTCCATATTGGCGTTGTGTTTGCCGCCGTCGTAAATGTTGTAAGTTGCGGTAAACCCCAGCCCCATACTTAAGCTTCTCGCGCTGTCCGTGTTTTTGCCGATGCGCGGGGTTGTGCCTGCGGAAACTTTTACGCGCTTGCCGGCTTTTTCCTGTCTTAATAAGGCTTCTGCTTTATCTTCGCCCTTTTGGGTAATGCGAAGATCCGTATTTCTGGTGAGAGCCATTTCTATTGCCTCGCCAAGCGATAAATTTTGCGCAAATGCCGCGGGCGAGGTTGCAAACAGCAAGGCGACAAGCGTCGCCGCTTTTAATCCATACCTCATAAAAGATCCTCCCGATTGAAGATTGTAATTTTCTGCTATTGTAAACCGCAATAATGAAAATATTATAGCTATTATAAAATAAAAGCGGAACTTTTGCATTAAAATTGCATTAAAAAAGAGCCGCAAGCACAACTTACGACTCCTTTTCGGTTTAGATTAAATAGCGCGAATAACTTTTCCCGAGCGAAGGCAACGGGTGCAAACGTTAATACGCTTGACTTCGCCGTCTACCATAGCGCGAACGCGTTGAATATTCGGTTTGAAAACTCTCTTGGTTTTTAAATGCGAGTGTGAAACGTTCATTCCCGCGCGGGGCGTTTTATTGCAAATATCGCATACGCAAGCCATATTGACACCTCCCAAATTTCTCGTAAAACAGAACTATAATAGCATAAAAGATAGATGTTGGCAAGAAATTTATTTTTTACATTCACATTTTCCTTACCTCGATATCCGTAAAGCGAACTTCTTCGTCGCGCAGATATTTTTCTAGGCTTCGCTTTTCGCCTACGCTGCGGTATATTCCCATCTTGGGTCGAAGTCCGCTGCTGTTTGTCTGCCATAAATCCAAAGCGTCGGAAGAGAAGGCAAGTATTTCGCGGTTGTGTTTTAAGCGGACTACGCGAATACTATACTTACCGTTGTTATCTTTGGCGGAATTTTTTCCAAAAGAGACTTCTTCTCTCACTTCCACCCATTCGTCTAAAATTTCCTCCAGATTTGCAGCTGTCATAACGCTCATCTTGCGAGTTTTTCGATCAAAATAGCGAAGCTCTAATTTTTGCTCTCCGTCTTTTGCGGAGCAAGCCGTAAGCGTTATAAGCGGATGCTTAACGTCCGCGGTATGATCGGCGTTGTCCATGCCCTTTAACTGATGAAGATGGCAAAATTTATTCGTGGTTTTAAAACCTGCGGGCAGACGCATTTTATACCGCACGATAAGGGTATCGCCTTCTTTAGCTATCATAGAAGAAGGCGATTTTTGGTATGTCTTTATCTCTACCCGCTGGCGGTCCGTAATCGACGCAATTCCTCTGTCGTCGTCGATAAGACTGTGAATGGCAAAAGCAAAAACATAGCGTTTTAGTTCTTCGTCATATACCGTTGTTATGTGGGCAGTAGTCGGGTTATGCGCAAGATCAGGCGTTTCTATGCCGTATCCCGCATCTTCCAAAATTTTGTAGGCGTTAGAATCTTTTTCGGGAGAAAGAGGCGCGGCAAAAGACGGCGACGTTACAAATACGCAACTAACGAAAAGGGTGAAAATTACGGAGAAAATTTTTAGCGTCAATTTTTAGGCCTCCATTTTTATTGATTATATTTTAGATGCTTTGTCATCTTAATTGGTGTCGGCAGGCGTTTCGACTGTCGCTTCGTTACTATATTATTTTTTCTTCATTATAATGCGCTTTTATTATAAAAACAATGATAAATTAAAGTTTCGTAAATTTATCTTTTTTTAAATTATAAAAAAAAGAACCACACGTAAGCGTGTTTTAGCAAATTCTTTATAAATAAGATATTGACAATGATTTTACCGCGTGATATTATGGACAAGCATTCGTAAAAATGCTATATACAAAGTGAAATACAAAGGAAGGAGGTGCGAAAATGCCCACTATCAACCAACTTGTAAGAAAGAGTAGAAAGAGTATGCAGGATAAATCCACGGCTCCGGCTTTAAAGAATTGTCCGCAGAAGCGCGGCGTTTGCACCCGTGTTTACACAACAACGCCGAAAAAGCCTAACTCGGCTCTTCGTAAAGTCGCTCGTGTGCGCCTTACAAACAGCATAGAAGTTACGGCGTATATCCCCGGCATCGGTCACAATTTGCAGGAACATAGCGTCGTCTTAATAAGAGGCGGCCGTGTTAAAGACCTCCCCGGCGTTCGTTATCATATCATAAGAGGCTCTCTCGATACCGCAGGCGTGCAGGACAGAAACCAAGCCCGCAGCAAGTACGGCGCAAAGAAAGCTAAAAAGAAGTAATTAACGCTATCATAAAATCCAAAAACTCACCCCTATAAAAATTAAAATGGGGGTCAAGGGGGACAAGTTCCCCTTGCAGGGTCGAGGGACAGAGTCCCTCGTGGGGTGTGGGGCAAAGCCCCACAAATACAATAAAAGGGAGGTAGTTTTCATGCCGAGAAAAGGTCCCGTGCCGAAGCGTGATGTACTGCCGGATCCGGTATATCACTCAAAGACGGTTACGAAATTTATAAATAAAGTAATGCTCTCGGGAAAGAAGAGCGTTGCGGAACGCGTTGTTTACGATGCGTTTGAAACAATTCGCGAAAAGACCGGGAACGACCCGCTTGAAGTTTTTGAAACGGCGTTAAAGAACGTAATGCCCGTTTTGGAAGTCCGCGCAAGACGCGTTGGCGGCGCAAACTATCAAGTGCCTGTGGAAGTTCGTCCGGAGCGCAGAATGACGCTTGGTATTCGCTGGCTTGTTAATTACGCGAGACTTCGCGGAGAAAAGACCATGGATCAGCGTCTTTCCGCAGAGCTTATGGACGCGGCGAACAATACCGGCGCGGCTATAAAGAAAAAAGAAGACACTCATAAAATGGCAGAGGCTAACAAAGCGTTTGCGCATTATAGATGGTAGTAGAGAGAGGAGAACAAAGTGGCTAGAGAATTTTCGCTTGAAAAGACTCGCAACATCGGTATTATGGCGCATATCGATGCCGGTAAAACGAC
>JAGBKP010000120.1 GCA_017635875.1 Selenomonadaceae bacterium
ATTTTATGAAACGTTTGGTTATCGGCATCAGCGGCGCAAGCGGCGCGATTTTGGGAATTAGAATTTTGGAAGAACTTAAAAATTTTTCGGATATTGAAACGCATCTTGTTATCACAAAAGGCGGAGAGATTACCGTAAAAGCGGAAACCGCATATTCCGTGGACGAAGTAAAAAATCTTGCAAATATTGTTTACTCCGTTGACGATTTATCGGCGCAAATCGCAAGCGGCTCTTTTGAAACTTTGGGCATGATAATTGCGCCTTGCAGTATGAAAACTCTAGCGGCTATTGCAAACGGGTACTCCGAAAACCTGCTCCTTCGAGCGGCGGACGTGACTTTAAAAGAAAATCGCCCGCTTATACTTCTCACTCGCGAAACTCCGCTTTCTAAAGTACACATAAAAAATATGCTCACGGCAAAAGACGCCGGCGCAACTCTGCTCCCACCTATGCTTACGTTTTACAACAAACCGCAAACTATAGACGATATGATAGACCACATCGTAGGAAAGACGCTTTTACATTTTAACCTGCGAGCAAAAAATTTCAAAGTTTACAAAGAACAATAAAAAAACACGCCTAAAGCGTGTTTTTTTCATAAAATATCCAAGATGCCGGTATCCTCTTATGTCTAAAACCTGCTTTCAGCAGGTGGGTATCCTAAGTTTGCTTTCGGTATTCACCTAAAGTGACGCCACGTCCTGCAAATTCAAATCGGATTCCCTGTAATTTATGTAGGTTAGACATAGTCGAGAACTCTCGCGCATCCGAGAACCGAATTTATTGTATACATAATAGCACAGTTTGAATTGTTATGCAATAGAAAAGATGAAAATTAACGAGTTTTTTTCATAATTTTCACAAAACTCTCATATCTTCGTCTTTCAGCGTACCCGCTTTTGCTCTTTCGGCAAATTCCGCAGTCGCGGTAAAGAGCGCGTCTGTAGAACTGTTGAGCGCGGTTTCGCAAGAATCTTGCACAACGCCTATTATAAATCCGATACCCACAACTTGCATCGCTATGTCGTTTCCTATGCCAAAAGACGCGCAAGCGACGGGAATAAGAAGAAGCGAACCGCCCGCGACGCCCGACGCGCCGCAAGCTCCGACTGTCGCTACCAAACAAAGTAGGAGCGCAGTGCCTATGTCGACGTTTACACCCAAAGTATGCGCCGCCGCAAGAGAGAGCACCGCTATCGTTATCGCCGCGCCGCTCATATTTATCGTTGCGCCCAAGGGAATAGACACGGAATAAATATCTTCGTTAAGCCCCAGACGCCGGCAAAGCGACAAATTCACCGGAATGTTTGCCGCCGAACTTCTCGTAAAGAACGCGTAAAGTCCGCTTTCCTTTATAGTCGTAAAGATAAGCGGATACGGATTTCTCCTGATGTGAAAATACACGATTATGGGATTCATCACGAAAGCCACCAAGAAAAACGCCGCCAACAGCACAAATATAAGATGTATAAAGGAGAGCATAGCGTAAAGGCCGCCGTCGCCGATAGCCGCCGCCACAAGACCCATAACGCCAAAAGGCGCGATTAAAATTACCCAGCCCACTATTTTTGTCAACGCTTTTGAAAAATCGCCTAGAATAATTTTTGTAGTGTCGCTCGCTCCTCTTAACGCAAGCCCCAAAAGCACAGCGGCGGCAAGTATTCCCAAATAATTTGCCCCCGAGAGCGCGCCTACGGGATTTTCCACCACTTTTAATATTAAGTTATAAACAACGTCCACAATAGACCCCGGCGGGGTAATCGTCGCGTCCGCAGTTTGCAGTTTCAGTTCCGTCGGAAACATAAATGAAAGCGCGACTCCAACCACGGACGCTAAAAACGTACTCATCACATAAAGTCTGACTATGGGCTTCATAGACGAGTTCGATTCGCCCGTGTCTTGACTCATTGCGTTCGTCACAAGCACAAACACAAGTATCGGCGCGACCGCTTTCAACGCGTTTACAAACACGGTGCCAAACACCGAAACGACAGGTACAAGCGCAGGCAAGAACACCGCTATCAAAAATCCGACGATAAGGCCGGTCACGATAAGCTGTATTAAAGGCGTGCTCTTGTACTTTTGAAAAAATCCGCTGAACAAAAAATCATCTCCTAATTTATTTTACTTCTTACTTTCTTCTTTTCTCTCTTTCTTTCATACCATATATTTCAACAATTCCTCCGTCTTTTCCTCCATTAATTTTTTATTTCCCCGCGATTCCACGTTTAGGCGAATTTCCGGCTCCGTGCCGGATTTTCTCAAGTTAAAACGCCAATCGGGAAAATCTACGGACACGCCGTCTATCTCGGAAACTTTGCCGTATTTGCCATATTTTTCCTTAACTGCTTCGATAATTTTATCGGCGTTATCTACTCGTCTTGAAATCTCGCCGCTGGCGGGGAAGGCTTTTTGTTTTTCCTCCATAAGTTTTGAAAGCGGCAAATTCATCTCGCTCATAAGAGAGAGGACTAACAGCCACGGAATCATCCCGCTGTCGCAGTAGAAAAAATCCCTGAAATAGTGATGCGAGCTGAGTTCTCCGCCGTATACCGCGTCAAGTTCCCGCATTTTGTCCTTTATGAAAGCGTGACCGCTTTTTACCGTTACGGGAGTGCCGCCCAAGCGCTTCACGGTTTCTATGGTGTTCCAAGTAAGCCGCGGGTCGTGGATAATCGTCGCGCCTTTTTCTTTTTTCAAAAAGGCTTCGGCTAAAAATCCCACCATATAATAACCTTCGATAAAACCGCCGTTTTCGTCGAACATAAAGCAGCGGTCGAAGTCTCCGTCCCACGCTACGCCTGCGTCCGCTTTGTATTTTTGCACGGCTTCAATCGTGCCCGCGCGGTTTTCTTTTTTTAGGGGATTTGGCACGCCGTTCGGAAAATTGCCGTCAGGCTCTTTAAATATCGGTATTATTTCAAACGGAAGGTGTTTTGAAAGTTCCTCCACCACTTTTCCCGCCGCGCCGTTTCCTATATTTACGACTACTTTATAGGGTTTAAGTCTGCTTACGTCGATATACGAAAGAATATGAGAGATATAATCCTTCATCATATCAAGTTTTGTGATTTTCCCGATATTTGACGCTTTTTCGGGCGGCTCGTTTAATATTGCCGCCGCAAGCTCCTTTAATCCGGAAGTTTCGGAAATCGGTCTTGAATTTCTTTTCACAAACTTCATACCGTTGTATTCTTTTGGATTATGGCTCGCAGTCACCATTACGCCGCCGTCGAAACCGTATTTGCTTACGGCAAAATATATCATCTCCGTACCGATAAGCCCCGCCGCGCGCACATTCCCTCCGCTTTCCGTTATTCCTTTTATGAGAGCGTCGGCAAGTCCCGCGCTGGAGAGACGAATATCGTATCCCACGACAATATTTTTCATACCGAAAAGCAGCGGCAAATATCTGCCTATTCTGTACGCTATCTCTTCGTTTATCGTTTCGGGGTAAATCCCACGAATGTCAAACGCCCCGAAGGCTTTTGTCGTAATGTTCATCGTTTTATCCTTAACATTTTAAAATAAGGGCCATAAAAATCAGCGGCTCATCGCCTGCGTTTTCTATGCCGTGGAAATCGCCGTCTTTGCAAAATACCGTTTCGCCTTTTTCTATATCGTAAACTTCGTCGTTATCGGTATACTTTGCCTTTCCGTTTAAGATAAAATAAGTTTCCGTAGTTTTTATATGTTGATGTTTACCGATAGACGAGCCTTTTGGGAGAGTGACTCTTGCAAACATACCGGCGGAATTTTGAAGTTCGTTGTCGCCCAAAAGTTTTTCAATGGTAATCTCGCCTTTGCCGCCCGCTTTTTCCTTTTCTTTTACGATATTTTTTTCGATTTTCATAAAACCGCCTCCGTTATGATTTTTCTCTTTCGACATACTGAAATATGATATTATACCTATATGAAATTTTTATAAAATTTATAAAAAACTCGCAAAATTCATTTTTAGATGTTGCCTTTAATAAATTGAATTTTCTAAATTTTTTTGTATTCATTGCTAAAAGTTTATCTTTATGATAAAATTGCTTCATTATATGCTAAGGAGGGTTTTCCTTGAAAAAATTTTTGCTTGTCCTGGTTTCAGTTTTAAGTCTGTCCATACTTCTTGTAGGTTGCGGCGGCGGCGATAAGAAACAATTTTTAAACATAGCGACGGGCGGCACTGCGGGCACTTATTACCCGATAGGCGGCGCTATTGCGGAAATCTTAAACAAAGATATTCCTTCCGTAAACGCCAGCGCGGAATCTACCGGCGCTACCGTTGCAAATATCAATATGCTTAAAGAGGGCTCCGTAGACCTTGCAATCGTGCAAAACGATATCGTCTTTTACGCGGTAAACGGCACGGAGATGTTTGAAGGCAAAAAAGTCGACAATTTAAGAGGTATGTTAAGCCTTTATCCCGAAACCTGTCAATTCGTAACTCTTGAAAAATCCGGCATTAAATCCATAGCGGATCTAAAAGGCAAACGCGTTGCGGTCGGCGCGGCGGGTTCAGGCGTTGAGGCAAACGTGCGTCAGATTTTGGCGGCTTACGGCATAAGCTTTAACGATATCGACGCGCAGTATTTATCGTTTGCCGAAGGCGCAAACGCGCTTAAGGACGGCAACGTAGACGTGGCTTGCCTTACCGCAGGTTACCCCACAGCGTCCGTGCAGGATATTTCCTCGCAGCATCAAATTCGTTTGCTCCCCATATCAAGCGAAAAAGCGGACGAACTCATCAAAAAATATCCTTTCTACACGAAAACCAAAATCCCCGCAGGCTCTTACGCAGGATTTAACGAGGATGTAGACGCGCTTTCCGTCATGGCGATGCTCGTATGCACGGATAAAATCAGCGACGAACTCGGCGGAAAAATTACGGAGGCGCTCTTTAAAAACACCGAAAGATTGCAAGCGGCTCATTCCGTCGGC
>JAGBKP010000121.1 GCA_017635875.1 Selenomonadaceae bacterium
CGTAACGCGAATTTCTTCTGCGATAAACAAATGATTTACTCCGTTTACCGTCTGTTTGCCCACGTAGAATATAGGACTGAAAGTCGCGCCTAAAATTTCTGCGTTCGCCGCGCCTATTGCGCTTGCCGCGTCCTGCGGAAGCTTGTTCGCGGGTATGCCTAAAATCTCATAACCGCCCAAAATTCCTCCTAATTCAATTCCTCCAAAAGTCTTTTCCATTTTTATTACCCCTTTCGTTTAAGAAAAAACTTAATACAACGCATAATAATCCGGTAAAGATTACCAGCGTGAAAAACAAAAGTAAATCCATTAAAACTAACCTCTAATCTCGATGTTATTATCCGTATTGTCGTCCGGCGGTTTAATAAGATTGCTAAGTTCTTTTCGATACTTTGCCTCGGCTAATCCTTTGCCGCCAAGAACGCCGCTTAAACCGCTTGCGATAGAAAGAGGGACTTCCGTTCCGCTGGAAGTTCCGGCAAAAAAGGAAATGAATACCCAACCAAAAACGGCCATCATTCCCATAAATCCTAAGAAACAGGAGATGATTATATTCATATCCCATTCTTTCATTCGGTCTGTCATTTGCCGTCCTCCTTTGTTGCTTCCTTATCTCGCGGGTGCGGGATTTTTACATTATGCGAAGTTTCGTAAACTTTTACAAATTCGTCAATCCTATGATGAGCACTTTTCGCCCTTTGGTCTAGTTCGGCAAGCTTCACGCTTAAAACGTGCCACCTTTCTTCATTTCGCCGTATATCGCCCCTCAATTCTTCAATCGCCAATTCAAACTTTGTAATGGCGTTATATAGCGGTCGAAGCACTGCAAAATGAAAAAGCCCTCCGAGTAAACCTAAAATCACGGCTATGTGTTCAAGCTCTTCAAGTCCCAACATAACCGCCTCCTCAACCTGCGTCATAGTTAAACTTCCAGTTTCCGCTCTCATAGAGCGTAAATCTCATACTGCGGTTGTTCGGATAATCAAAAGCGTATTCGTCGCCATAAATAGCCGCCCGCCACGCGCCTTTCATAGCCGCGTTTAAAGTTACCGCGTCAACATATAGCGTTTCCGCCGTATCCGTTATAGATAAAGCGTATGCAAAGCCGATTCCCTCCGAATCTCCTATAAGAGCGAGCCACGCTTCTGCGGGAACATTTGCAATTTCAGAAGTCGTCATACCGTCCTCTAAAATATTTGCCGCCGTAGCCGCCGCGATACTCGCCCATTCCCCTGTCGTACTGTCGTAAACGTAATAAGTATTGAGGTCGGGAGTTACCGCAAATCGAAGAGCTGCGTTTCCGCTTACGCTTGCAGTCATCGCGACGCTGTCGATATATTCATAATCATCAAGCGGGATTAAACCCGTCGGGACTATTAGCTGGTCTTTGGGCAATACCTTAACCATACAAGCGGGAGTTTTGCTTTCCGTAGATAAAATCGCCACTTTGAAAGTGTGTACCGTTTTTTCTTCGATTAGAGAAGAACTTTGCGCCGAATTGTCTTTTGAATATATTTCAAAATGAAATGCGTCGAGCGTTTCGGCGATATTGTTCGGATTGCTCCCTTCGGCGGTTTTGAAGATAGCTTCCTTCTCCGTATCGGTTAAATTCGCCCAATTATCAGAAAGCAAATTTCCGTCAAGGTCGTATGCTTCTCCGCTGCTTGCAACCGCTATTATGTAACTCTCTTCCTCAAATCTTGCCCAAGTGCCACTTCCTCCGCCCGAAGAAACAAGCGCAATTCCAATGGCTTGCTCTCCGCCGGTTACGGAAATATCCGTAATTGTTTCAAAGTCGCCGGTGTCGATTTCCTCGCTTACGGAAACATATCCGCCGCCAAGAGTTACGGGCGCGTTTACCGATATTGAGTGCGTCAACAAAATCGAATCGGGCAGCGTTGAGAGTTCATCGGCATTGTCAAACGCCGCAACTTTTTCGGTGTCTGTTAAATTCTGCCAGTTTTCGGCAAGAAGATTGCCTGCGCCGTTGTAAGCGTTATTTCCTATGATGAGCAAAGGCTTTGTTATTTCTTCAAGTCTTACCCAAGAGCCGCTGCCTCCGCCCGAAGCTAAGAGCGCAATACCTACGACGTTTCCTTCGCCCGCCGTTACTCTTTCGACGGATTTAAAATCGCCTTTGTTTATTTCTTCGCTAAGGGAAAGATAACCGCCCACGCTTACAGAAACAGGCGCGCTGACTTCCGCGCTGTATTCCGTCACAAGTCGCATAGTCCCGTCGAAAGCAACATATCTATCGTCAAACGAAAAATCCTCCGCTTCCCCGTTGTTAAAATCGCACGCCGTAGCCACAACGTTGGAGCTTCCCGGAACGAATAAGAGAACGTTCGGCGGCGCATATTGAAACTTCGTGGATTTTGGGAGTGAAACGCTGACTTCGTAAGGCTCATTTGCCGAAGCCGTAATGTTCATTTTCGTTAATTGTCTGTAATTACTAACCCCACCGCTACTGCCGCTGTTTGCGGGTATTCCCCAAGAGCCGTTGCCCTTTAGGAAATATTCTTCTTCTCCCGCGATAGGGGCTGGCACAATTCCGGCAGAGCCTCCCGCGCTGTCCGTTGCTCCCGTAAATACTGGTAAATCTCCCCATTCGGCATTACCCATAAGGTATTTGTTTTGGTCGCCGATTTTAGGTTGAGGAACAAGCCCTTTTGCGCCGTTAGCTTCTGCTGTTGCGCCGGAAAATGTATTGTGAGTTGTGTTGGTGTCGCCGACAAATTCGTAATTCTCGCCGTCGTACATAAACAGCCGAAGTTTCCCTGCGGAAAGTTGACTTTTCCCGATAGCGGCTCCTTGGTAGGTGACAAGTGCCGCCCCGGTATTGTTGACATTAAGTGTTGCGTTGTCGGCGGTATTTGCCGTGGTGAATTTTACGATAATTTTTGCTCCGGCAATCTTTTCAAACGCCGGAGAAACAACGGCTTTTTCTGCAATATCTGCCGCCGTTTTACATTCGCCGAAAAATACACCCAGCAGACCCACTACTTCGCCAATATCGGCGATATTTCCCGCCATTCGTCTGGCGAGTTCTCGCATTTGACCGAGTGTTACGCTTTGGCTTTCCGTTACGGTCGCCTCTTCTTGCGTTTCTTGTTCGGTCAATTCGTTAGTATTTTCGTCTGCCATTTTTTACCTCCCATAGATACCGCATAAAGACAAGCGGGGAAAAGTTCCCCCGCCCGCCGTTATGGGAAATTGAACGATATGGAGATTATTCTCCGCCGCCGTTAGAAGGAGCGGGAAGTTCCTCGTCAAGCATAGTCGTAACATCTGCGTCAGCCGCTATTTCAACGATAACTTTCTCAACGCCGTCAATTTCGATAATGCCGGTTTTTTCGTTGGTAACCGTAGTCTTGTTGGCATTGTTGGAAATATTATCCAAGCGGTACTTATCCGCGCTGCTCATAGCACCGTTGTTGCCATCGGCAGTTTTCGCGCCGTTTTCGTAAGTATCGGCGGTTGCAAGACCCATTTTAAGACCCGCGGCATCTACGGAAAGACCGTTAGCGTTTGCCGTATCAATCTTAATGCTAAACTCTCCGCCTGCGAGGTTTAAACCGTGACCGTTGGTGTAGATGTCCACCAAGTCCTCAACAGGGAGATAGACGTGAGTGTCGGTTTCGGTCGCGCCGTCGCCGTCAGCTTTGGTGTTGAAAGTGAAGTCGAGGTACTTCTTGCCTGCCGCGCTTGTTCCGACGGTGCTGTAGTTTTCGGCTGTGGAAGTTAAGAGATCGACATCTTTTAAGAGCCAGTCTTTAGCGATGTTGATTTTATCGCCGGCTGCTACGCCGTTAAGTTTGAGTTGATAACTTGCGGCAAAGCCGGCTTCGGCTTGAGCAAGTTTCTCAATACCGCCGGTGATGTTTACAACGTTGTTGGTAGCGGTAAGCGCAGTTCCGTTTACCTGTACGCCCTTGATAGCGTCGTTGCCGAGAGTGCTAATCTGGCTCTGCAAGTTGTCGGTAATAGCTTTAACGCGACCTGCAAAGCTCTTTAAGTGAGAGAGTTTCGCGAGTTTTGCGAGTTGAGCCTCAGTAAGTTTGCTTGCCATAATTATCGTCCTCCTTCAAGAACAAAAAAAGTTAAATCCGCATAGTCGGCAAAAACTAAACGGACGCATATATAGTAAAAGCGTTCGACAGCCTAAACCGTCAAACGCTTTCGCTAACCTCTGGGAAAAACTCATCGAGCATTGTATTTGCTTCTTCGTCTGTGGCGATGTCGGTAGTTTCTTCCGTATCGTCAACATCGCCAGGGAAAAATTCGTCTAGCATAATATCAGCCTCATCATCTTCTGCGACAACGGGGACTTTTTCGGTAGGCTCAACGTCTCCGGGGAAATACTCGTCTAGGAGAGCGTCTGCCTCATCGTCGCCCGCTATTAAATCTGCGCTAATCCCCCCGCCTCCCAAAGCCGCAATCGCGTTTTTAATCTCTTTTAATTCGGCGCAAATATGTTTGCAGTGAATTTCAAAGAGTTCATTGTATTTATCCGCCATAAACTGTTCGTGTTCGGCGATAATACGAGCGGCTAATTCCCCCGCGCCTTTTTCGATGAACGCTTTTATTTCGTTCATGTGTTCGGCGCGAAGAAGAGTGGACACGCCTTTATACTCTACGGTAATAGCCGCGCCGTCGTAACCGTCGGGGAAATGGACAATCTGGTCTGCGCTTCTGTAATTATCCTCTTCTCCGTAGTTGATAAAAAAAGTCCCTTGCGGAACAGTCCCGGTAAAATCTTCGGAAAGTCCACAAATGCTGACGGAGCCTTTTAACGGCGCGTAGTTAAGCGTGACTTTGTTGTTTGATATAATATGCTTTTCGCATACGTCGAAAGGGTGAGCGGGATCGTAGTCGTGAAACTCGATCACTTGCCGCCCTCCTTATTCAAAAACGCTTTTACATCGGCGCGGTATTTTTCGGGAATTTGCTCCAATGTTCGCCTGCCGTCTTTTACCATATCCGCGTACATTCTGATATAGGATTCATTTGCGCTCATTTTGCCTCGCTCCCTTCTATCATATCCGCCATAATGTTTTGGAGGTCTTTAATACGCTCCGTATTAGCCGCCAAAATAGCGGCTTGTTCCTCTTTGAATTTTGCAATATCCACGCTTTCTTTCTTAACGCGTTTCTTGCTCTCAAAATCCATTCCCATAAAATCAACCCCCTAAAAAAGTATTCATCAAAAACGAAAATTAAAAAGAGGCGATAAACCCATTGATAAAGTTTTTTCTCTCTCTTTCTTTTCTTTGCTACTTTCTTTTCTTTCTCTTCTCTTTTTTCAAAAAAGAGAGAGAAAGAAAAGAAAGTAGAGCACTAACTTCTAAGCTGCTTTCGCCCAACCTGCGGCGGCGGCGTAAATCTCGTGACTTTCGGATACATAGCGATAGCTTATGACGATATTCTCGCCTTTGGTGTGTTGCACTCTTAAAATTCTCTTTGCCTCGTCGTAAGTCCACGCGCCGGAGCAAGAAATTGTATCTTTACGTGCGTAATGTTCAAGCTGGAATACTTGCACATCTCCGTTTGCCACGGCGAGAGTTTTTTCCGTAACGTCCCCTTCGGCGCGGTCAAGGCTGAATTTAATGCAGGTCACGGTTTTGTTGGTGTCCGAATCGGACACGGCGAGTTGGAATTTTGACGCAACCTCGTCGCTGTTTTCGCCGTAAGTTTGGCGAGAAACAAGTGGCATTTCCGTATATTCTTCATCTTCCCAACCGTATTGATAGGAAGCGGTAATTGCCATTCCTTTATCCGCCGTAATGGAAATTTCATTGGTTTCGGTGTTGACGCTGTACCCCGTAACCTTTTCACCGTTGACTTGAATAGATACGGTGTTGTACGCTATGCCCGTGTCGGGAAGCGATATGGTCTGCCTTTCGCCCGTGCCTGTGCCAATCGGGTACATAACTCTTTCCTGCACTTCCGAACGGAAAGACACAAAGGCGCGAAGTCCCGCGTCTTGAAGTTTCTTGTGACGAACCATACACTGCGCGAAAGCAAGTCCGCTTGCCCCCTTTTCCGCGAAGTTTCGCGTAACGAAGAAAAGTTCCGTAGTTTCGCCGGAAAGTTTCGCGTCGCTCCCACTGTAAACCATACTGATATTTTTAACTTGCGCGCTGTCCGTGCCGTCGAGTTTGCCGACAACGTAACAGGCGCGGAATTGCGCGGCGTTGGCTTTGATGTTCGTCGCTTTTTTAACGTCCATATATTCGCCCCACGCCGTACCTTTGCGGAAACGTACCTGAACGGTAACTGCGCCGCCTCCCGTCGCTTCTGTTTCGCTGTCAAGGCTTATAACGTCCACATTGTCCGTAGAAAGTTCGATAACGGGCGATTCTTCGTAATGTTCGTAAACCGCCGTACTGCTCTCCGTAACAATGCCAAGTTTCATAGTAGGCACCGCGCTCTGGTCTTCCGGAGCGGAAAGCGCGATAACGGGATATATGGTTTTTCCCGCCCATTCCGGGATAGATTTTACCGCGAGTAAATCCGCCGCCGTGTTTCCTTCCAAAAGCACGCTTTCTTCCGTAATTTCTTGCGTACCGACAGCGGCGACCGTCGCCACTCCTTCTCCGTCAACCAAAAGTTTAAAATATTCGGCGTCGTTTCCGCTGCCCGAATAGCTAAAAACAACCCGTCTATCCGTCCCCGAAGGCTGCACGCCTTCAATTTCAAAGCCGCTTACCGTCGTGGCACTCACGCAAGAAAGAGGCGCATTGTCCCGAAATAACGCCGTGCGATTATAAATGTCACTCATCTTTTAATCTCCCCTCTGCATAATACTAAATGAGCAAGCGTTGAATCTGATGTTCTGCTTGCCTTACAATGCTTAATATAACCCAAGAAAGAAGCAACTCGCGGCTTTACGTCCTCTAGGTCTGCTCTTCCGAATTTGTATTGATGCGAAAGATTTTTAAAACGTATCTTCGCCGCTTTAATATTTCTTTTCCTTGGCAAAATATAATCCCTAAATGTCCTATACCCCGCAAAATCTACGCCGCGCGTCGCGGGAAAAATTTGCGTTTTGGGGTTTAGCGAAAGGTTAAGTCTTTCTTCGATAAACCAACGAACGGCTAAAAGGTGTTCTTTTAATTCCTCTTTCGTACCCGCAACAATGATAAAATCGTCCATATAGCGCAGATAGTATCTTGCTCCGAGAATTTCTTTCACGAAATGATCCAAAGGATTAAGATAAATATTCGCTTCAAGTTGACTGGTTAGCGCGCCGATAGGAACACCTTTTCCGGTTTTCTCCGGCGGCGTTGTGTCAAGTTTCAAGGCGTATTCAAACAGCGTCTTTTCGTCCGCTCCGCTTCTGTCCATATCCCGCAAAAGAATTTGCCTTATGGTGGGATTCATAGGTTCGTGATAACCTTCAATCATCTTGTCCCAAACTTCCAAAAGTCTTCTGTCCGCTATTGTTCGGCGAAGTTCCCTTTTCAAAATCTCGTGGTCTATCGTAAGATAATACTTGCTTATATCGCATTGAAGCACATACGCCCTGCCATTCTCGCTGGTATCTTCCGCGCTTCGTAGAAAGTGTTGCAAGCGTTTTACCGCTCTGTGCGTTCCCTTTTTCCTGCGCTCAAATTCAAATTCCTTTTCGCCGCAGTAGCGTTTCGGCTTTAGCCTGCAAGCGTAGGAATCGTGAATAAACTTCTTCTCGAATAACGGCATAACCACTTGCACAATAGCGTGATGAACAATTCTGTCGATAAATACGGGCGCGTTGATGATACGGCGTTTGACTTCCGTCTGGCACTCGAATTGATGATAACCTCCCGGATTCCACTTTCCTACCAGTAAATCAAAGCGGAGGTCTTTTAGTTTTTCTTCAATTCGCGCCGCCGTTTCCATAATCTCGTTTTTGAAGTGCCGCCCTTCTCTAGCGTTTTCAAAAGCCGCGTAAAGATTTTCGGGTTCAACGATAATGTCAAAAAGTCCGTCGTATCGTTTCATAACGCTACCCTCGTAAATCTAAAAAAAATAAAACATACCGCATTATGTAGAGGTATGCTTCTTCTTGCTTATTTTCCCGTCCTTGGGAGGGACGAATATCCCCAAATAATACGGTACTGGAAAGGATAGTCGTGCCGCCCTTGCTTCTGACCGATAGCCTATTATTTGCGAGCCGCAGCCCGATGTTGCTGTTGGAGTTCGACGCCCCATTGTTGACGTTGAACGTGAAAGCCCCATCGTTCGAGCCGTTGTCCCAATTGCCACTGCGATAGATAAGATACCGCCCCAAATAAAGGCATAATGGCCGACCGCTTAACCTCCCTGTTTGCCGTCAGCCGCCTTGCTTGCATAATATTTTTTCAGTCCTCCGACGATGCGCCCCGCCTCGTCGAGGTGAGCTATCCATTCCATACGCTTGCCCGTGGATATGTACTTCTGTTTGTGCGCTTCCCGGACGAGCGTCCGCAAGTATTCGATTTCGATGTCGAGGTCTTGCAGGGAAGTCTTTTTGTAATACTTCATTCTGAAACGGATAATCTCGTGCATAGCGGCTTCTACCGTTTCCCGGATCTGGGCGCAAAGTAAAAACCGCTCTTTCTTTGGAAACTGCCACAGCGCGTCATGGGTATATGCTTGGATTTCCTCAAATTTCGTTTGGAGTATGAGAGGATTCTTCGCATTCCCGAATAACTCGCTTCTCGTTGTAGTCATTTCTGCTTCCCTTCTATGTGGAATTACGGGTTATGCTGAAAAAAATTCAGTCCGGGCTATCGCCCGGACACCGCCCCGCTATCGCGGGGACGGACAGTTTCCAGTCGTCAAGCGGCCAGTTCGTCCGTCACCGTGCCCTCTTTTGCGAGCCGCAGCCCGAGGCTGCTGTGGGAGACCGACGCCCCACCGACGACGTTGAACGTGAAAGCCCCAACGTACGAGCCGTCGGCCCAATTGCCGCTGCGATAGAGGACGGTGTTTTTACCTGTCCAATGATAATCTCCGTAAGTTCCGTTACTTTCCGTGCCGTCTGTTGCAGAAGGAAGGAATACGTCGGTAAGGTCAAAGTTGGTGCCTTTCGCTTCGCTCATCTCGGTTATCCAACCGCTGCCGGGATTTGTAACTCCCGTAGAAACATAAGAGCCGTCCATTTTGTTGCTGAAAATCTGATAAACGCCGTTCGCGTCAGTGGTGAGCCCGTCAACGTGTTCCCACACGTTCCCCCACCACTCGTGAATTTCTCTCCAAACAGCCGCCGTATTTCCCGTAGCTGCTGCCGCCGATGAATTTACATTTCCTGCGGCGATAGCCGTCTGCACGTTCGGCGTTTCAAGCTCTATCATCATCAAGATATTGATGGCGGCTATCTCATAGATATTCTGCAAATGCCAACCTTCGCCGCGATTGGCGCAGTAAGTTTTAGCGTTTGCAAATCCTCCGATATTTACCCAAGGCGTTTGATTAGGCGCGCTCCCCGCCTTATTGCTTCCGGCATTATGTCCCTCGTATGCGCCGATACAAAAGCAATCCATAACTTTTCCGTTTTTAACAAAAGCCGGGTGAATATGATAACCCGAAAGTTTTTTCTCGCTAACCCAGCGCCCCTTCTTCCCCGCGTTCTCTCTACCTGCGGGAATAATCCCGTATTTGACGTAATACTTAGGAATTTTAATAAGCACTTGCCCGTCAATGGTAACTTTCTCAAGAGAGTTCCAAGGATAGGTGTTGTTAAAATCAATAGACATTTTGTAATTCCCCTTTCGTTTTTAAAAACCGTACTTTCTCTTTCTTTTTCTTATAAGAAAAAGAAAGAGAAAGTACCAAAGAGAAAGAAAAAGAATTTTAATATAAAATAATTGTAATGTTTTACACTATTTACTATTAAAGTTTTCTTTCTCTCTTTTCTTCTTTGTTACTTTCTTCTTTTCTCTCTTTTCTTTTTCAAAAGAAAGAGAGAAAAGAAGAAAGTAAGAATTTAAACAAACCTAAGCGTTATCGCCGGCTTCGTCAATGCGTTTCCATTTGCCGGAGCCGCCGCCCGAGGTTATGAGGGCGATACCGACGGCGTGAGAATGGTGAATGGAAGTGTCGAGTGTCATATAGCCGTCGGCGGTAAATTTCGCGTCGCCGGTTGTTGTAAAATTCGCCGTATTGGTAAGTGAAGATTCGAGTGCGACGACGGTTTTGATGTTCGCGTTTTGCCCTTTCCAAACGAGGGTGGGATTCCAAGTAGCCGCTCTTCTATCGGCAGAGCCGACGACTTTTCCGTTTTTAACTCCTGCCGTGGAGCGATAAAGCATTGTTTGAGGAATGTTGTATGTGTTGACTATGGGCGTTTTGGTGATAATGCGGCGCAGGTCGTCGTTGTTCTGCATACTTGCGACTTGAATCGGCTCTTTTAAAATGCCGTCAGTCACCCAGTACCAAGAGCCTTGCATTATTCCTTCCAAACTTTCAACGTCAAGCGTTCTGCTCCCCGCGCTAATGCCCGTGACTTTTGTTTTGGTGTCGTCAATGCGGTTGGCAGGGGAGAAATTCTCGTAGATGAACATATTGGAAAGGTCGAGTTCCTCTTTTATCATCGTTTGAATACCGATGTTTTCAAGTTCCAGTTCAAGTTGAGAGATACGTCCTGCCATAATTGGAATTTGCGAAGCGTTGTCGCCTAAAACTTTTTCGCGAAAATCGCTTATTCCCATACGTTGCAATCGTCTTTGCTCCCCGTTTCCAACCCAAACGTCTTTGCAGTCATTGACTTTGTTTACGTCAATCTGCAAAAGTTGAGGGTGAGGGTTTTTGTCGGAAAGATGACCGTAATATTCGGCGCGTGAAACGGAGCCTATGCCCTCTTTAATTTCGACGTTTACATTCTCAATTTGTCCCACAACGATAATGACGCTGTAAATCTGGTTGAGAATTTCCCCGCTTCCGGAGGCGGGAATATATTCGGAGTATTTTCTGGTGTTTCTGTAAGCGTAAAGCACTTCGTCCCCCGTTTCGGGGTCTATTGCGTAAACGCCGAGTTCTTTGGCGGAAAATCCTCTGTCAAGATTATTGTTTGTATATTGACATTCAATAACCGCCGTACCTGTGCCATCGACTTTGCGACGCACAACGTCAAGGGTAAGTTTCGGCGAAATAACGCTTGTAAGTTCCTTAACGCTTTCTATTCCTTCCGGAACATCGCCGTCCCCCATAACTACTTTGGAAATATCCAACTTGTTGCCCGTGAAGCATTTTGCCATAAGGTCGTGCCCCGCGTATGTCAAGGTGGTATTCCTTTTGACTTCGTCTGCCACTTTTTATTCCTCCTTTGCTGAGGCATCGACGCTTTAGCGTCGCTAATGCCTCGTATGCCAAAACGTCCCAAGAGGGCAAGCCATAGGCGCAGCCCGATTGGTTGACGTTGACGGCTATCTGATAGACATAGCTCCCACATGGGAGATACCGATATGGAAGCGTCCTCTTTTTTTCTTTGTCGGCGGGTTGAGGTCGTTTAAATCCGCGCCGATAATCACATAACCCGTTATCGCTCCCGCCGTCCCCGCGCGGATTTTTGTTTTTTCTTCGTTTGTGACCGAAACAATACCGATAGACCGATAGCCTTTCGTTGTGTTTGAAATAGCGAGGTAAGAGTAAATTCCCGCGTCCTTCAAAATATCTTTGAAGTTGTCGGGCAAATCGCTTTTCTCCGCCTCAATTTCCTTTACCCCGTTTTGCTTAACGTCCACGCCTATATCAAGCGTCCCTATAACGTCCTCCGGGCGCGTCAGCGAGGTTTTGCGCGTGTTCTTCGTGTATAGAGCCGTGGAGATATATTCGCTTGCGAGAGCGTCCGTGAGAACGCTCTGGTATTGTTCCGGCAAATCGGCAGAATTAGCAGGGAATGAACGCTTGCCGTTTTTGACGGTAAGCGTTCCCATTCCCTGCTCTGCCACAGCTTCCTCCGGCGAGGCAAGAGAAAAACTTCGTTTCCCGCTCCAACCTTGGAGCGTTCCTACGCCGAAAGCCGCTTTCGCTTCTTCGGGTTCGGCAAGTTTCAAATGCCTATGGACTTGCGTCCTTGTCGCGATACTAAAAAGAGCCGCTGCCTTTGAGGTTTTATCGAAAAATTCTTTTGGTAAATCTTCTTTGCCCGCCTCTATAACGGACGCTCCGAAAATTTCGTGAAAAAAGCCGGCAGCGAGGGTTATATTTCCCTGCTCCGGCTGTTCTAATCCTATTCTTTTTTGTCCCGCCGCATAGTCCGCTGTTCCGATATATTCCGCTATATCTGCGGTGTCGGATAATTTTTTAAACCATTCCGGCAAATCTTCCGCATTGGCGGCGATATTCTTATTTCCTCCGCCCGCCGTAACGATTCCGACGGCGGGGGCGATTATTCCTTCTTGCGGAGGGTCAAGACCGTATTGTCTAATTCCCGTTTGATGAATATTTGAGCCGTAATGTATAGGAATATTTGCCTTTTCCGGCATTTCCAAAGGCAAAATATGAACGCCTATTATATCCGTTGCGATTCCAAGTATGGGAGCAATGCGCGCCGCTTTTTCCAAAAATACTTCCGGCAAATCGTCTTTATCCGCGTCAATATCCCTTTTCCCCGAAAATCCGTGTCCGAATCGGACACCGAGAACAAATTCCTCGCTGAATTTTTCAGGACCCGTGCCGATAGAAATAACGCCGCTTTTTGCGGGAATTATCGAAGCGTTTAAAATAATCCGCTCTTCTTCCGGCAAAGCGATGCCGATATGACGATACCCCGAAAACAGAGAAGCGATTGCAAGGCGAATCATATCTTCTTCCGTAAGCGAAATATCTCGCCGCATTTCTAAGCCATATCTTAAATGCGCGGGTTTATATGTTTCGATAGCTTCTCTCAAATCTTCCGGATAAATAATCCGCCCGCCCGTGTCGATAACCCAAAAAGTATTGTTCGGATTATCCTCGACAACTTTTATTTTGCTGTCGCCCGACACATAACGAGAAAACAGTTCTTCGATAAATTGTTTGTTTACCGTTTTATGTTGTTGCAAATAAATTAAAATTCTGTTTCTTCGTTGTTCGTAATTATCGCTGGCGTTCGGTTGAAGTCCCAAGTTTTTTTCAAATAACGAAAGCCCCCAAGTAGCGGATTCGATGAACATTTGAGCTTGAATATCTTTCAAAACTTCAACTTGTACTCTATGCTCTTTTGATTCCACTTCCAGAATAGCTTTCATTTCGGGGTCTTGCCGTAAAAATTCAGGCAGATACTTTTGAAGTTCCACTAAATAATCACGGATTATAGTCATGGAGCTTCACCTCTTTTATTGCCAAAATTTCTTCCGTCCCGAATGTTACGCGTTTTGCGCCGTTAAGCGATAAATCGACATAATCTTCAACGGCTGACTGATTCATAATCATATCCCCAACCTGCGCTTCCGATAAATACGTTAAATCAAGCCCTTTGCTTTTTGCGTATTCCATAATTTCCGTTATTAAAGCGGGAACGTCAAGCGTTCCTTTAACCGCAACGTCGATAGTAACTTCTTTTACTTGTGGGCTTACAACAGTAACGTCCGCCCCGATAGGACGCATTTCTTCTATGTGGTCATAAACCTTTTGTATAAGTTCATCGGAAGCCGTCTGGTGGTTGCTGTCCAAAAACAAAACTTTAACCGTGCCCGGACCCGCCCAAAGCGGAAAAATTCTAACTGCGCCCACGCCTTCAACTTCGCTTGCCCAGTTAAAATAATGGTATTTATTGCCGCTTGTCGCGGGAGTTCTGACAAACACATAATAGCGGGCGAAAAGTTCCTCGTCGGTTTCTTCGTCATATCCGTCGTGAGTAGGCTCTTCATTGGTAACAGAATCAATGCCGGAAATTGTTGCGGGAATATTGGTAATCATATTTTCGGCGACGTTTCCGACGGAGCCTATCGTTTCGCAGGTAATTCCAACGGTAGCCGTTCCGTTTTCGTCCGTTACAACAGTTTCATTGGTAGTGTACTGATTGCCTCCTGCAATTCCTACAACCGTCCCCGCGGGAATTGTGCGGTTTTTCTCTCCGGTAAAAGTAACCTCTCCGACAGAATAAGTAGCGAGTTTTCTGTCCACCCCAAACTCCGCACATTTTCTGGTCAAAAATTCACCCCAAGAAGTATCCGCGAAAGACGCTTCAAGTATCATGTGCATTTCAAGATAAGTATTTTCAAATTCAAGCGAATTGGCGTTTATCACGTCCCTAGCAAATCCGCCCTCAATAACGGTTTTTCCGCTAATCTTTTTATACTCTTCTTTCATTCGTTCTTGAATATCATCTTTATATTGTATTTCAAAAGCCAATCAATTCACCCCCTTTTAATCTCTCACAATTTCCAAACCTCTCATTTCAAGACTTCCGTATATGCTTGTAAGTCCCATATTGAGCGTAAGCGTATCGCCGTCAAGCGAAGCAATTTCAAGATAATCAATAGTTTCAATGTACGGATTCGCAAGTATTGCGGCGCGAATTTCTTTGCGAACGACGGAAGCGGTTTTCTCATCGTTCGAGTTTTTGCCGATATACTTTTCAAGCCAAACGCCATAATTGCAACGGTCGTTATAAACTCCGTGACGATATACGTTGTATAAAAATCTCTCGCATTTGAGGCATTTATAAACCCAAACTTTTATAGCCTCCGTTTCCGTTACGATGATGTGATTGCCGTTTTTATCGTATCGAAAACAGTTATGTTCAAAATCCCAAGCGTATTCTTCAAGGTAAGGGAGTTCTTCTTCGGTCGTTTCAACAACACTTGCGTCCATATCAATAAAAGGATTAGCCAAAGTTTTCGCCCCCGTATCTTTTATTTTTTTTGATAAAGTTTTTATTTATATTTCTTGTCTAATCTCATAATGTGACAAAGAACGATGTATTGTTGATTAGTTCCGTCGGTGCTATTTTGCATAGGCATAATCGCAACATAATAGCCGGGTTTTAGGTCTGTGTCAGTCGTATAAATTGTGTCCGTGTATGGATTATCAATGCTATGAGTGTGAGTGTGATGTCCGGCAGGTTGAGTTCCGCTTTTAATTTGTCCTTTAGCCGTTCTGCTGTGATTAGTCCAAAGATAATCGTTAATCCAAAGTTCTTCTTTTTCAAGGGTAATGCCGTTGTATTTTATCTTTAAAGGATTAGTAGAGATAACTTTTCCAATGCCGATAACGGGCGAATTGTTATTCTTGGAAATCTTCTCTATGGTGTCAAATAGCGTTACCATAGCCTCATCATTCTGCACAACCTCACCCCCTGCTGGTCTTTATAACCCCCGTAGCGTACTTTCCGCTCATATTCGTAAAGTCAGACCCAACAACGACTTTCTTTTTACTGCTTGAATTTCCCGCGTAACCATACCCGCCTGTTGATACAACAACGTGACTGTCGCCGTAAACTATGATGTCGCCGGGTTCAAGGGTACATTCGCCGTAGCGGTGATACATTCCCGCGGCTCTAGCGTTTTGAATTAAAGTAGGCACATAAACAACGCCATTGTTAAACTGCTCGGCAGCCCAAGGCGAATAATAACTTGAAATACCCGTTGCCGCCCAAACGCAACCATTCTTCGGGTCAGGCGTGTAGCTTTGCCCTTTAAAGGCGTTTATTCCTTCGGATAGTCCGGGCTTAACTGCTTTAATTCCCTGCCCCGCTTTTTTCTTTGCGCCGTTGTTTTTGGTAGGCATTGGGTTTACGTTCCCTTCGGAAACTGCGCCTGTTCTGTCGTCGGGTTTAACGATATAGTCTAAAGTAAGCTCCATTCGATATTGACCGTTTTGGACGCTGTGACGGTCGGCAATAATCATAAATTGCCCTTTTATCTGCTCTTCCTCGACGTCAATGACAAAGCCGGAAACACATTCAATATTTCCCAAAGCCGAAAGCGAAGAATGTTCTTTTACTTTCTTTAACAGCAGTTTCGCGGCGTTTTCCGTAACTTCTTTTTGATTATATTTATAAACTTTTTGAATAAGTCCGTATTTTTTTATTTCTTCGGGAAGTTTAATATATCCGGTAACGTCGCCGTTGTCGTTTACAATGGCGACTTGATTCACCATATCTTCAATGGAAGAGCCGTGCTGAGCTGAAAGTAAATTCGTTTCGTCGCTTATTTTAAAATTTGCCACAACGTCGTTTCCGTCCGCCCGCACAACATTCAAAAGCCATTTCCCGCCTTTTTCTTTTCCCTCGCTTGGAAGAATAACCGCCTTATATCGCCAGCCATACTGCGCTTCGCAGGCTTTAATACACTTGTTTATAACCTCCGTCGCCGTCATCTTGTCGGCGATAAAATCGCATTTAATATTAAAATCCTCGTGGATATTGCCGACTTTGACGTTAAGGGAATTGCAAGTTTGAGTAATAATATCCTTGGCGGGCATATTTGAAAATTTCATCTGCACTTCGCTTTTAGCGAGATAAACCATATCGTCGAAAGCCGTAAAATCCATAGAATAACCGTCTGAACTGCGATTTTTAAGAAACACAACGCCATTAAAAAGCATAATGACTTTAGCCGTATTTCTTGGAACGAAAATCATTAAAATTCTCTCTCCCAAATCTATCTGCATATTCTTAAAATCCGCGTCTTTTTTCGGCGTTGTGTAAGCTATTGTAAAATTCACGCTGCGAGCGGCGGCTTCAAGCGACCCCGACCAGTTAAACGAAGTGACGTAATTGGTAAATTCGCCATTGGTGGTAAGTTTGTAAAATCGAAATTCCCCGTCAGAATAATAAACAAGCTCTTTCTTTTCTTCGTCTTTTTCTTCATTTGCCGCCATACACTCACCCCCGCCCGTGTCCGATTCGGACACCGATTTTAAACTTGCTTATAACTTGCTTATAACTTGCTTATATTGCAAAAAGACATTTGCGCTCCTTGCAAAATCAAGGCTTTTTAATTTGCTTGTAACTTGCCCTATTTAATCACTTTACCGTTGATTTGAAATTCGCCCTTTTTGTTAAAACCTATGCTGTCGCCGTCTGCAATTCCGCCTTTTTTGGTAACGGCTTTTGCAATTTCAAGATAGCCTTTTTGCTTATTGGTAAGCCCACTGTTTCCTAAAGCATTTGCAATAGCCGTAGTAGGCGGCTGACCGTTTATCACGTTTTTGGCGAGGTTAAGCCCCGCCCGCTCCAAAAAAGTAAGTTTCGGGCGTTCGTTAAGTTCCGACACCTTGTCTTTCTTCTTGGGGTCAACGCCTATTTCCCTATACTCTCTAAGTTCGATTGTATAGTAAACGTCGCCGGAGCCGTCTTTTTCTCCGACGGAAAAACTCTCGATAAGACATTTAAACTCGACGGAAGTGCCGGAAATGGAAAGTTCGACTGTTTCATTGTTCTTTCGCCATTCTTCTATCGTATCCGCAACGCCCCAAGGATTCCCACCGTAACGAGCAAAATCATATTCCTGCGCCGGAAAAAAAGATGAAAGGGAAATGGTTTTTAATCCCGTTTTCCCTTTCATCAAATATTCTCCCGCGTTTATGATATTGATAGTTTCGTTATTGTTGCCAACCTTGCATTCGTAAGATTCCATATCAACGGGAAGCACGACTTCTTGACCGTTTGCTGTAAGCGTATAAGAAATTTCACCGCCCGCCTCGCCTTCGTCAAGCAAATTGTTTATCCGGCTGTTTAAGTAACTCCGCCCGATATTCTGCAAAAGTCCCATACGCTTTTCACCTCCTAAAAACC
>JAGBKP010000122.1 GCA_017635875.1 Selenomonadaceae bacterium
CATAATCATAGTCGTGTTCTCGCTCATAAACGACAGTGTCGCGGTAATTTTCGACTTTTTCGGTGTGGGTAGAGCTAGAAGCGGACGCAGAACTTCCGAAGAAGTTGGCAAATAATGCTCCGAAGCCCGCGCCTGCTAAAAATTTCCATATTCCGCCGCTTGAATTATTACGCTTTACGGTATTTCTCGCCTGCGCGGACGGGAGTTTGTTGCTCATCGGTTTACACGGCTCTCCGCAACGACCGCAAAATTTAATATCGCCTATGATCCTTGCTCCGCAGTTTGTACAGTATTTGTGCATTGTTTTCACCCGCAATAAGTTTTTGATACGCTAATTATACATACTCAAATGTTAATTGGCAAATGGATATTGACAAGAATTTTACAAAATATCCCCCATACTTTTTAGTATAGGGGATATTGTATTTTATCGTTTCATATTTACCGCAGTTTCAATCATCTCGTCGCCCACCATAATTATTTTTGAATTGGACTGGAAGCCGCGCTGGGTCACAATCATATCCGCAAATTCCGCCGCAATATCGACGTTGCTCATTTCAAGCGCGCCCGGCGTCACGGTGACGCCCATATTTTCCGCCGCGTCCAGCACGGCGACGCCGGAATTTTCGCTTTCTTGAAAAAGGCTCGTTCCCGTCTTTGTAAGCCCCGTAAAATTTGTAAAATGCGCTATGGCGACTTGACCTTCGGGGCGATGCTCGTCGTTTGTATATATGCCCGTCATCATTCCCGAATTGTCTATTTGAATTTCTTTTAAAGTCCCCGCAACATTTCCGTCGCTTTCGGAAGAAACCGTTGTATTACTTGCAAATTGGGTTAAATCCGCAAAATCAACAATAACGTTTTGTACGGTAGGCTCTGCGGGCGTTACGCCGTCCGTTCCCGTTGCGCCCGAGGTGTAGTTTAAAGTAATAAGCCCGCTTATATCGGGCGTTTCTCCGCTTTCGGTAGATGTTACGAGATTTCCCGAAGAATCAAATTGAATTTCTGCCGTAGGCATTGTTGCGGTGATTTTATTGCCGTCGGCGTCAAGAAATTCATAAGTGGTAATATCGCCTTTTTGTACGGCGGCATTTTTTTCGAGAGATACCAACCATTTATTTACAGATTTTACGCCTTCGCCGTCCTGTTCGCCTTCGCGGACAAAATACACCGGAACTTTGTGAAGATTGCCTAAACTGTCGTATATATCTACGGTAGTTTCGATAGGTTTTGAATTGTAATATTTATATGTGCCATCCGTTACGGTTACGACATCTTCCCAAGTTGTGACGGTGACGGGTTTTAAATGCGTAGCGGTAATTGCATTTCCTTTAAACTCTAATTTACCACCGACAGCAGGCAATTTACTGCTGTCTATTTTGTCATCAAGTGTAATAACAACGGAACATCCATCTGGTTGACCATTTTGATATTGAACAATTGTCATTCTCGTAGGATTGCTTCGATCGTCTACAGCTGTAACATACCAACCTTCGCCAGGTATTTCTACGGAATGATCCATTCCTACCGCTTTATAATTTACGCCATTAACGCTAAATTCCAAAGGCGATTTCTTATTTACTGTACTTTGGAGGCGTAAGTAGCTCGTATCGGCATTAAATATATCGCCAGCTTTTATATTAATATTAGAATTTTTTGCAATAATAACAATATGAGAAGTGTTACCGTTCTCATCTACTAAAGTAAGAGTACCGGTAGTATCTAAATCGTCTGTTATAGTTCTATTTATTGACTGTACTGTACAATTTTTACTTAAATCTATGTCATTATTCATAACATTATGAAGAATATAATCATCATCGCCGATTTTAACATTTAAATTATAACGGCTCTCTCTTTCCGGTAAAATTCCTACTCCCGGTACTTCCTCCCATTGTGTTTCGGTTTTTGGAACTTTAGTCACCGTTTCATACAGCCTGCCGCCCGTAAGCTCCTTAACCATAGGCGTACTTGCGTCTAAATTATACAAAAAATCAACTTTGGTGGTAGGCTGCGCCTCCATTACCTGCCCTTTGGCGATTTGAATATTTCCTACCGCGCCCGTCGTATCTATTACGCCGTTTACCGCTTGACAACCCTGCACAAAATGTCCGCTGCCGGGGAGGACGTAATTTCCCGCCGCGTCAAATTCAAACGCGCCGTCCCTCGTATAATAAGTATGACCGTTTTTCTGCACCACAAACATACCGTCGCCCGAAAGAGCGAGGTCTGTATTTTTCCCCGTAGTCAAAATAGAGCCGTCCTTAAAAATAAGGTCGGTGCTTGCGACATTAGTCCCCAGTCCAATCTGTTTTGGATTAGTGCCGCCCACATTGCCGCGCCCGGAGCTTGCGCCCTTTAAGTTCTGCGATAGCATATCCGCAAAAGTGACGCGGCTTGATTTAAAGCCCGTAGTATTGACGTTTGAGATATTGTTCCCCACGACGTCCATTCGGCTCTGATGCCCCTTTAGTCCCGAAAGCCCCGAAAACAATGAACGCATCATAATATATCATTCCTTTCAAAAAATTTCCGCAACGGCAATCCGTTGAAAAATATCAAAAATTATGCTAAACTATATAAAACTTCCCCATACAAAGAGAAATCAATGGAAAACGAGCGTATATCAAAAGACAAAGAAAAACTAAAACGCGTAGGCAAGGATATGCCAAAACGAAGATATTCTTTCAAAATATCTTGAAGAGCGAAAAAAGGAGGTACAAAGTATTATGTCGATACTATTCAGCCAAGAAGAGGTTACGGAGCGTTATGTGTATGAGCGGCAAATGGAGGCTCGTAAAGAAATGAGCGAAAATATAGCCTTAAACTTACTTAGGAAAAATATGAATGTTAGTGAAATATCCGAATGTACGCAGTTGCCTGTCGCTCGTATAAAACAGTTGGCAAAGACTTTATAAAACATCTTACGCTTTCAACATCACCCCCATACATTCGTATGGGGGATTTTTTTGCGCTTTTTTAGCTACTTTCCCTCTTTACCCAATTTATATTCCTCTCGAACTTCCTCTAAAATTTCTTTTCTCATTTCTTCCTTATATATTTCCCTATAGAGTTCGTCTTTTACTTGAGAACGAACTTTGTCACTATACCGTTTTTTCTCTGCATCTTCTCTTCGTTTACGTTCATATGCAAGCGTTGCCGGATTTATATTTAAAAGTCTTACCATATGTTCAAAACCATAGGTAAGTTGTTGCTTGTGTTCCTCTTGCTTTTCGCCGGAGTAGAAAAAAGAAATGTCGCCGGTACCTAGACCGTTTTCTATATACACATTTGCAATATTTCCGTGTTTGTATATGTCCCAAATATCTTCGCGAGTAAGTTCAATATTGCTACCATAATAATGACCTACTCTGATAAACAGAAAACCAAAAAGCAAATGTGAACATTTACCTATATCGTTTGGGTCTATCAAAAATTCTTTTTCATAACCGGATTCAAACACAATTTTTAAAGAAATCGGTCTGTATTTAGCTGAAACCATAGGTGCTCTTCTTGTTAATTTATTCAGTTTATTTAAGTCTGCGCCCCAAGAAAGCATTGCAAAAGGCTCTTGTGGATTTATTTCCTGTCCGAAATGCAGCGTTACTCGGAGAAAAGTTTGTTCTGGGAATCCCCAAAAAGCGTTGCCCGCATTATTAAGCCCTTTTCTTCTTAAAAAATCTAAAAAGAGCCAATTACCAAAATTTCCATATTTATCTTTTATTCCGTGTATTCTATGTACTGTTATGTCCTCGGGATACATTTCCGCATAATCAATAGCTTGTGCAAAAGTATACGGAACGGGTCGGCGTGGAGTCGGCTCTTTCTTATTTGTAGCGTTATTTTTTTGCTTCGCCTTCGCCGTAGCGGTCAAAGCCGTCGCATTTTCTACGCTGTTTGCGTAATTATCCGCATCGTAATTATATCTCGTGGTATGCACGATGGTTTCGGCGTTTGCGCTTGTAAAAGTTAGCAGCATCGCCCCCGCAACAGCGCAAATATTTAGTTTTTTCGCCCAATTTCGTATGTTCAAATAAATCACCGTCCAGCCTATTTTTGCAATTTATTCTTTATTTATCATTGACACGCACTGAATGTCAATATTGAGGAAATTCTATCATATAATTCTTAAAAAGACAAGCACTGAATGTCAAAGCGTTTTGAATTGTGCAGAATAATCTGAACTCCGGAATTTTCTAACAATTCTTTTGACAAAAGCTATCGTCAAAGGGGCGAATTATATGTTTATCAATAAAGCGGCGAACGGCACAAATAACCTTTGCGGAAAAAATATATACGCCTTGAGAAAGAATTTGGGCATATCTCAACGCGAACTTGCAGACCGCCTGCAAATTCGCGGGCTTGACGTGGATAAAAACGCCATTCAACGAATTGAAGCGGGCAAGCGTTTTGTCACCGATATAGAGCTCTCGCTTCTCGCCGTCGTGTTTGACAAGAATGTAAGCGAATTGGTGTCGTAAAAAAATACGCGTAAACGAAAAATCGTTTGCGCGTATTTTTTTATTGGCGTATACAATAATTCTTTGCGGCTAAAGCGGCTAACAGCCATAAAAACATAGACGTAGGTATATTAAAGAGCAAATCGTCGAATAGTCCGTTTAACGCGACGGATAAAAACGCAAGTCCTATTCCAAGCGAAAGTCCTCGGCTTATGCTATCCGTATCTTTAAAAATCGGCTCTTTTCGGAATTCTTCAAAATTAAAATGCCATTCCTCCGCCTTTTCTTCCACCGTCTCCGTATCGGGCGGATTTTCGGGAACGACCTTATCGCTTGACGTTTCATAAGTTTCTTCTTCCGCTTTCTTTTCGCCGATAAGGTTTAAGAGCGCGAGAAACTCCGATATTTTGGCGAGTTTTGTTCTGCTTTGAGGCAGTAACTCTTTCTTTTTTGTAACGGCGGGCTCTTCTTGCGTATTTTGAATTTCCTCCGTATATGTTTCGTCAAATTTTTCGCCGTCGTTTTCGGATTTTCCCGCAAAAGCCAATTTCATCGAGCCGAAGAAAAACCAAAAGAACGCCAGCGCGCCTATTATCCCCACTTCCGCCGCATAGTTTAAATATATGTTGTGAGCGTGGACAATTTTTATCGGCGCGCCCTGCATATAAAAGTCATATTCGGGGTACGCCATAAAATACGCGCCCCAACCGGAGCCAAGCATCGGGTGGTCTTCTATCATAGCGACGGTCGCCTCGTAAAAGGCAAAACGCATCTCCGTCGATGTGTCCACCGTTGTAAAAACGCTTGCGACTCTTTCAAGCATCAACGGATTTATCGCAAGAAAACAAATAGCCGCCAATACAGACGCAAAAATTACTCGTCTGTCGTAAAACATACCGAAGATTAGGAACACGGCGAAAACCGAAAGCATCGCGCCTCTTGAATAGGTCAGCATCATAGCGACCGCGCCCGCGATTATCAAACCTATGTAAATCGCTTTTTCTTTGCTTACTTTGCTTTTCGCAAAAAGCCCCAAAAAAAGAGAGAGCATCATAGCAAGATATCCCGCGAAAATATTGGGATTTTCCCAAGTGCTGAAAATTCTCTTTTTAAGTTCGGGGAATGCCTCGGGATCTACCCAAGTAATATCGCTTGCGCTTATGCCAAAGAGCGCTTGATAAAAGCCGTACAACACGCTGACGAGAAAGCCTGCTGAAATCGCAAAAAGCAAGCGTTTCATATCTTCTCCGTCTTCGATGTTCTGACCCGCTAAAATATATACCAATATATATATTCCAAGAGTGTGCGTACAGTTGTAAAAACTAAAAAACTTATCGGGAGAAACCATGCACGACAAGAGCGAGATAACGGCGAATATAAGTATCGGCGTATCTAACGGAAGCGCTGTGAACTTCAGTTTTCTGTGAAAAATAAAGCGCAAAGCGGTGAGCGCTATGCCGACAATAAGCGCGATTGTGGCAAAATAAGGCGACAGCGGTATCAAAAATGCCATCGCCAAAACCGAGTACGAAATATATTTTCTTAAAGTCTGTTTGTTTCTCTCACGGCGCATAGAGTAGATACTCAAAAATTACACCCCGTTTTAAAAATTACGTTTTAACCCAAAATAAGTTTTGCGTTCGCTTCTTTTGTTTAAATTATGAACTTCCGCCACAAAAAACGTATCGTCCATAATTTCCGCCTCGGAACGCAGGCGCACTCTCAATTTATTGAAATCGTAAGCGTCCGCCATAACCTTAAATCTGTCGCTGCCAAAGCCAAGCCCCGCGCCGATTTTACCGTGCAAAACCCCCGCGCGCGGCGTGATAAATCCCAGCTTTTTTCCTACAGCCGCGTTTACCTTGTTGTCCTCGCCTATGCCTTCAACGCCTAAATCGAAAAAAGTATCGCTTACGGCAATGTTGGCGTTAAAATTTGTGCGCCAATCCCGCTCTTTTCCCGCGTACATCACGTCTACCGACGGCGTGACCTCTATGCTTCCGACTTTGCCGAGCATTTTATCCGCTTTTTCCGTCATCGTTCTCGCGTTATGTATGGTCGCCTTTAAATCTTCTTTTGTTTTGGGGTCTGTTACTACATCTTCTATTCCCTTTGCGATACGCTCGACTCTTTCGCTTGTAAGTTTTACGTTCGTGAGTGTTGCGGCGATATTTTTCGCGGTTTCGGGCGAGCCTAAAGTGGAATCCATATTCGCAGATATATGCTCCACGTTTTGCATCGTAGCGTTAAGACTTGCCATAGTCCCCGCCAAGTTTTGCATAATTAAATCCACGTTATGCCTGTTGCCGTGTACGGTTTTTTCAATACCCTCCATTAAAGAGGACAAATGCGCCGTGGTATCGCGGATATTTATCGCGGTATCCACAAGGGATCCTTTAAGGTTTGGATCTGCCAGAATGGAATTGACGGCGGTCAAAAGTTCCTGCACCTGCAACACTGTTTTATTTATGTTATCAAGCATCGAATCCATACCCACTTCGTCGACGGCGAGCACATAATCTTCCGCTTCAAAATTGCGGTTGATGTCTTTTCCCTGCTTTATGCTTACGAATTTTTCGCTCATAACGCCGTTGCTTGCTATCGTGACGACCGAATCCTTTGCGATTTTTACGTCGTCTTGAATACGCATTGTGACGGTGACGCCGGAGCCTTCGTTTTCAATTTTTATCACCTTCCCGACGGGAACGCCTGAAAGCATAACGGGAGCTTCCGTCGAAAGCCCCGTAACATGATTAAATCCCGCGTAGAGCAAATATCCGTGCTCAAAAAAAGATACGCCGCTAAGTTTTATCACCGCGACGGCGAAAAGTAAAAGCCCGCCAAGAGTAAACGCTCCGACGGTAGCCTCTTTGGACATTCAAACAGCCTCCCCAAACGCTTTAAAAAATTCTTTTATTCTAACATCGTCAATTTTCCTAAACTCTTCCGTAGGCGCGATGGCGACAAGGTCGCCGTGGTCTACCATAGCTATTCTGTCCGCAATTCGTACGGCGGAGAGCATATCGTGTGTAACGACGACGGAAGTCACCTTTAACGCCCTCTGCGTATCTATTATAAGTTCGTCGATTTTTCTTGTAGTGACGGGGTCAAGCCCGGAGCTTGGCTCATCGTAAAATATAATCGAAGGATTATACGCGCAGGCTCTGGCTAAACTCACCCTTTTTTTCATACCGCCCGACAATTCGTTCGGCATAAGGTTTGCGACTTTAGGAAGTCCCACCAGTTCCAATTTTTCCTGAACGATTTTTGCGATTTCTTCTTCGCTTAAATTTTTGTGTTCGCGAAGTCCGAATGCGACGTTTTCAAACACCGTCATAGAGTCAAAAAGCGCGGAATATTGAAAGACCATACCCATTTTAAGGCGCGCCGCGTCCCATTCTTCGTCCGTTTTTTGGGACATCGGTTCTCCTTCGTAATAAATTTCGCCTTCGGTTGGTTTTATAAGCCCGATTAAAAGCCTTAAAAGCGTGCTTTTTCCCGAACCGGAGCCGCCTATGATAGCTAATGTTTCGCCTTTATTTATGTTAAAAGAGATATTTTTAAGCGCGTAATTTTGAAAAAATTTTTTTGATACATTTTGAAGTTTAAACATAAAACAACACCCGAAGCGCATTTTATCACAAAAAATAGTTTGTAGCAAGAAATTGAAATAAGAATTGTCAATGTTCGGCATTAAATTTTTTATTCGGTAGGATTTTTCTTTTTTGCATAGAATATAGGAACTGATAGTTGTAAAGCGTAAGGGAGTGGATTTTTTTGCGAGCAGTTTCCGTTGAAGATTTAAAAGAGGGAGCAATCCTCGCCCGTTCCGTCGTGAACGACGATATGATTGTCGTAATAAGCGAAGGTACGGAACTTACGAAAGCGCATATTACGAGGCTTGGTTTTTTAAATATCCCCGTTGTGTACGTGAAGGACGAATACGAACTAAGTAAAAATTTCCAAGCGGCTTCCGCGGTCTTTAGCAAGAGCAACGCCTTTGTCAAAGACTACGGCGCGGTCGTAAACATCGCGAAAGAAATTTTTTCCGATATGGACGCGGAAAAAGAAAAAAAATCCGCCGCCGCTCACGCCGTCGTTGACAGCGCGATAACGCCCCTTACAAAATCGAGCGGCGTCATCGACTACTTATTCGACATTAGCCATATGGCAAGCGATTTGTACCAACATTCGCTCCGCGTTTCCATTATGGCGGGCGTTATCGGAAAATGGATGCGTTACGACGCTATGCGCCAAAAAGAAATCACTTTAGCGGGCTTTATGCACGACGTAGGGAAAACGAAAATCGAAGACAGGGTACTGGGGAAAAATATCGACAAACTTCAAGGCGAGGATTTAGAAACTTACAGGAACCATACAGAGCTGGGATATCAAATTTTAGAGAGTATGCCAAACATCACCGAAGGCGTAAAACGAGCCGCAAGAGAACATCACGAGCGAATGGACGGCTCGGGGTTTCCGCATCATCTAAAGGGAAGCGAAATTCACATATATTCAAGCATAGTCGCCCTTGCGGATTTTTACGACAACACCACAACGGAGAGGGAAGGCTATGTAAAGCAAACGCCGTTTGACGCAATCGGCTATATCACCGAAAATTTATACACGACGCTGGACCCTACGGTTTGTATTCCCTTTTTAACGCATATAAAAGACGCGTTCGTAGGCTCGAGAGTCACGCTAAACAGCGGCGTTACGGGCTACATAGCGGCGTTTCCGAGCGATTTTGCCGCGTTTCCCGTAGTTAGCGCTGACAGCGGCGAAATGATAAATTTAAACCACGCGCCGGGCGTAAAGATAATCGAATATAATCCGAAGGAATAGATATAATCTCCTTAACGCTTACGCTTGACTTCGGTAAAAAAACTTGCTATAATCACAAAGTCTTAATGAGATAAAACTTCTGCTCTCTATGAGAGCCACAGACCAAAGGAGGTGACGACATGAGGAAATACGAAGTGATTTTTATCGTAAAGCCCATGGAAGAAGAAGCGACTAACGCTGTTGTGGCGAAGTTTCAAAAACTTATAACGACAAACGGCGGCGTTATCGACAAAGAGGATCGTTGGGGTAGGAAGCGTCTTGCTTACGAGATTAAAGAACAGACCGAAGGTTATTATGTTCTTTTCTATGTAACGGCAGAGCCTGCTTGCGTAAATGAGTGCGATCGCGTTATGAA
>JAGBKP010000123.1 GCA_017635875.1 Selenomonadaceae bacterium
ATCCCATTTAAGTCTGTGTGCACTGATAAGGGACACGCCTTTATAATACTGATATAACCTTATTTTACTTAAACCTCCTTTTTTATTTTTTAAAGGCGCATCCCTTCGTCTCATCGTGTCCACTTCCTTGGGTACATTTTATATAGCTACTTCTCCCATTTTGTCCGCCTCCTCTTTATCCGTTTGACTTGCAAAATACGCCAGCCATTTTTCGGCTTTTGTCATTTTGCTGAGAGGTTTTTTCTTAAATTTCGGTATTTCAAAAAAATGCAGTTCCAAATCTTGTGTGAGTCTGTGTCCGTTTGCCGTATTATATATTCCATACATAGCGTGCGGTTCTTCTTGCGGAAGAAAACTGTAATTTAAAAGATTTATTGTTATTGTTGGAATGAGTTTTATATAATCCTCGCCGCGCTTTAACGATAAAAGATACATCTGCGCCCAATAATACAGCGTCCTTCTGCCCATATTTTGCTGATTTATCACTTGAATTTCTATATCTAAATTTTCACCCGTACTTAATATGCAAAATATATCAAGTCTTGTGAGTTTTCCTTCAATTTCAAGCGGTATCATTTCTACGTTTTTAAAAGTAATATCGACGACTTTGTTTTCTTCTTTTCTGTCAAGCATAGAGTTGATTAAGTCTATCGTTATATATTTGCGTTCTTCTTTTCCGAAGACAAACTTAAACAGCACGTCATTCATAGGATTATATCGCTCTATCTCCAAAGTTTATTCACCTTCTTATACCTATGACAATAAATTTTAAAATTATATTTATTTTAGCACCCCGCCCACATAAGCCAATAAATCCGTCTTAATGGGCATTAAGTATACGTTTTCGTCGTTTTCCTTCGCAAAATCCAATACTTTTCGCGAAAATTCCACGCTCCACGCAAGCGTCGGCTCAAAATTTTTTGGAAATATCACATTGTTTTTTCGCTTCCAATAATTTGTCGAACGCTCCGAAAGCACCGGCGATACGCCCCAATACACCTTCATAGAATCAAGCATATCGTGATACATAAGAAGATAGCGCATATCGAAAAATGGTTGCGTAAAAAATCCCGCCGCCCCCGCTAAAATTTTTCTCTCGCAACGACGATATTCGTGGCGCATAGAACTTCTGTACTGGTCTAGTCCCGCGTATACGGTAACTTCCGGCATTTCAGCTTTAAACTTTCGTATAACGTCCGTGGATTCTGTCGCAAATATCTCGTGCATCATATTTTGCGGCGCGTCGCCTTCTATTACAAGCACTTCCGTTATATTATGCTCCCTTAAATAATCTTTCATCGGGAGCGGCTTTGTTAAATCAATATCCATAGCGCGAATATGCGGCATAACCGCGCCAAAATAGGTCTTTGCTATCGCCGCCCCTTCGTAACTTCTTATGGAGAGCCTTAATAAATCGGGTATATTGATAACATCTATTTTATCCTTATACTTCGTTACAGACTCTAAAACTCCTCTAAGTTCTTCCTCATCGTGCGGCACTAACTCCAAAGAAATCCTGCACATAACGTCACCTTCTTTTTTTGTGTTATTTACTTACTTTCTTCTTTTCTCTCTTTCTTTTGCCTGTCCTCCCTTGCGGAGGGAAAAAGAAAGAGAGAAAAGAAGAAAGTAACAAAGAAGAAAAGAGAGAAAGAAAACTTTAATAAAAAAAAACAATCAAAACAGTCCCGTTATTTTTCCGCTTTCGTCTATTGCCATATTCATAGCGGCGGGGCGTTTCGGCAGTCCCGGCATCGTTAAAATATTTCCCGTAAGCGCGACAACAAAACCTGCGCCTCTTGAAAGTTTTATTTCCCTTACTGTTACTCGGAAATTTTTAGGTCTGCCTAAAAGACTCGCGTTATCCGATAGCGAATACTGAGTTTTTGCTACGCATACGGGAAGATCGTCCGCGCCCATAGATTTGATATTTTTTAACTCTTTTTTAGCCGCATCGGAAAATTCAACGCCGTCTGCGCCGTAAATTTCTTTTGCGACAGTTTCGATTTTTTCCTCTATGCTTGCATTGTCTTTGTAAATATAACGGAAATTATTCGGCTTATTGAAGGCTTCTTCAACTTTCTTCGCGAGCGTTATGCCGCCCTCGCCTCCTTTTGCCCAAACTTCCGATAATGCTACTTGCGCGCCTGAGTTATTGCAGATTTTTTCGACAAACGCGAGTTCTTCTTTTGTATCGGTCGGAAACGCGTTTATGGCTACGACTGCGGGAAGCCCGTATTTTTGTATATTTTCGATATGTTTCGTAAGATTTTCCGCGCCTTTTTCAAGCGCCGCCATATCGACTTTGCTTAATTCTTCTTTCGAAAGCCCGCCGTGCATTTTCATAGCGCGGACTGTCGCGACTATCACGACTGCGTCGGGTTTTAATCCCGCTTTCCTGCACTTTATGTCAAGGAATTTTTCCGCGCCCAAGTCCGCGCCGAATCCCGCTTCCGTCACTACAATATCCGCAGCTTTAAGCGCAAATTCTGTGGCTATGACGCTGTTGCAGCCGTGAGCGATATTTGCAAAAGGCCCGCCGTGGATAAACGCGGGAGTGCCTTCAAGAGTCTGCACAAGATTTGGTTTTATCGCGTCTTTAAAGAGCAGCGTAAGCGCGCCGGTTATGCCTAAATCTTTAGCGAAGACGGGAGAGCCGTCTTTTTTGTAAGCGACTAAAATTTCGCCCAATTTTTGTTCCAAATCTTTTAAATCCTTGGCTAAACAGAGAATAGCCATCATCTCGGAGGCAACCGTTATGTCAAAGCCGCTCTCGCGCGGAACGCCGTTAGCCGCGCCGCCTAATCCTACGATAACGTTACGAAGAGCGCGATCGTTTAAATCCAGCACTCTTTTCCACAAAACGCGGCGAACGTCAATATTTAGAGCGTTGCCGTGATGAATGTGATTATCGAGAGCCGCCGCAAGCAAATTATGCGCCGTAGTTATAGCGTGAAAATCGCCCGTAAAGTGCAAATTTATATCTTCCATCGGCACGACTTGCGCGTATCCTCCGCCCGCCGCGCCGCCTTTTATTCCAAAGCACGGGCCAAGACTTGGTTCTCTTAAAGCGAGCGCGACTTTTCTTCCCATTTTGTTAAAAGCGTCCGCGAGACCAACGCTTGTGGTGGTTTTTCCTTCTCCTGCGGGAGTGGGGTTCATAGCCGTTACAAGCACAAGTTTTCCGTTTTTGTTTGCGGAAAATTTGTGTATGGCTTCTTTTGAAATTTTTGCTTTATATTTGCCGTAAAATTCCAAATCGTCAGCGGTAAGGCCCAGTTTTTCGGCGATTTTTTCAATGCGTTCAATCTTTGCTTCCTGCGCTATTTCCACATCTGTTTTCATATTAGTCCTCCGATTTCATCTGCATTTCCATAGCCTTAACCACGTTTTCCATAAGCATAGCGACCGTTAAAAGCCCTACGCCGCCGGGAACTGGGGTTATCGCGCCGACTTTTTCTTTTACTTCGTCAAAATCAACGTCGCCAACAAGTTTCTTCGGCGCAATTCTGTTTATGCCGACGTCTATTATGACCGCGCCCTCTTTTACCATATCCGCCGTCACAAATTTCGGTTTTCCTATGGCGGCGACTAAAATATCGGCTTGTTTTGTAATATCGGCAAGATTTTTGGTTTTGGAGTGACATACGGTTACCGTGGCGTTTTTCTTCAACAGCAGATTAAACATAGGTTTACCCACAATATTGCTCCTGCCGATTATAACCGCGTTTTTACCCTCTATGTCGATATTTGAAAGCTCAAGCATCTTCACGCAACCCGCGGGAGTGCACGGAACGAGCGCGTCTTCTCCTATCGACAATTTCCCCACATTTGTCGGGTGAAAACCGTCCACGTCTTTTTTGGGATTTATGCGATTTAAAATTTCGCTTTCGTGTTTTGAAATCGACTCCGGCAAAGGAAGTTGCACCAAAATTCCGTGAATATTTTTTGCGTCGTTTAATTCGTCTATTTTGTTTAAAAGTTCGTCTTTAGACGTGTTTTCCGGCATAGAGACGACTTCCGAATAAATTCCGAGTTCTTCGCAGGATTTATGTTTATTTCTCACATAAACTTCCGACGCGGGATTATTCCCTACGATTATAACGGCAAGCCCGGGAGCCGTTCCGTATTTTTCTTTTAGTTCCAAAACTTTTTTACGCGCGTTTTCCTTAATAATTGTGGCAAATTCTTTGCCTTGCAAAATTTTAGCGGACACCAAAATTCCCCCTTAAATTTATCTCATATAGAGCACATATTTTGATAAAAATTTAGATTTTTTTAAGAAATTAACAAGCGTATTGCTTAAAAAGATGATAATCGGGAAAAGCGTCAAAACAGGAAAAGAGATAAACAATAATCTAAAATATTCCCCGTAATTCGGCAAGAATATCGCATAATAAAACATAGCTAAAATAGGCAAATGAATTATATATATCGCTAAAGAATTTACGCTTAAATCCAACATAAATCCATCGGTTTTTCGTTTATAATATCGTTCTGTAATAATCATAAGCGCAGTTGCGGCTACAAATACGGTCAAAACGTCAAACGGTAAATTAAAATACAAAGAATTAACGAGCATAAGTATGGATGAAAGTAAACTCATAATAAATATGGATATTACGCCAACATTTGGTATGCCTTTAAAAAAATTTTGTTTTATAAAATAACCGCATAAAACATACATAAAATACTCATCATATTCAAAACGAAATTGACGGTATAATTCATAATTGTACGAATATCCGATAACCGAGAGCATAGGAGGAATAAAAATATATAAAAACCACAAAATATAAATAAACAACGTAAGCTTATTCATAAATTTTTTTAACAAAATCGCAATCAACGGAATAAACAGATATATTCTTAAAATCACGGGAAAATACCAAAGATGAAACGAATATATAAGATCGTAAATTATTCGATCCGGTCTTAAGGTTAAAATATTAAAAATTGAATGAAACGTTAAAGAATAATCGCCGACAATATTTTCAAAAAATGCGTAACAAATAAACCAAATAATATAAACAATATAAAGGCCCAAAAAATTCTTTTTGTAAAACCTAATAACAGCATTTTTATCATAATCTCTGTCTAAAAAAAGATAGCCGGTAATAAATAAAAAAATAGGTACGCTTAAAATGGATATAAAGTAAAAAAAACTGTAAACAACAGATTCAAGCAAAGTGACATCAGGCCATTTTATTATAAGAGATCTACCCGATAAAATATGAGCTAAAACGACACCAAAAATTGCAAACGTTCGCAAAAAAACGATAAATTCAATTCTACGACTGATTTTAATAACCTCCCTATCTCATATAAAACAAATACTTCGATATAAATTCAAAACGGTTTAAAATTTTAACTATAACTATACTTGTAAACGTAATAAGAAAAGTATAGACAATAACGTGAAGCGATATTGAATTTAATATGGGCATATCGCAAAATAAAAACAAAAAAGTTTGCCACTCGGCGTGAATTAAATAGATAGGAAAAGAATATTTACTGACGGTAAATATAATTTTACCTATATTTTTTATGCGCAATTTTTTTATTATCACGGTAAACATTATCGCCGCGATAATGAGAGGTAAAAATTCGTATTGTATATTATGAGCGTATCTTATAACATAGAACATAATCGCAAAACTTATTATAAAAAAAACCGCGCATATTTTTTTCGATAAAAAATCAAAAGCAGCTTTTTTTATCGCGTATCCCCATAAAACATAAGCAAAAAAAGCATCGCAATAAAATTTAAATCTAGAAAAAAAATCAGTTTTAGGCGCATATTGAAAATGCGAAAAAGTATCGGCGGCAAAAGCGTATAGTGTAAATATTATAAGACAAGCATAAAAAATTTTTATCGGGATTTTTGAAATTATGATTGCTATAAACGGAATAAACAAATAAATTCTTAAAATCATCGGCAAATACCAAAATTGAATATATGCCGTCACGGGCGCATACAAATACAACCCTTTATAATCCGTAAAGGTAAGTATATCTAAAAGATCATTTATGTTAAAAACCATATATCCGCTTAAAGAAAAAAACAGATATAATATCAAAAACCACAGTTCGGTTGTAAGCAACAATCCTAAAAAATTTTTCTTATAAAAGCGAATAATATTTTCTTTTGTATATTTTCTGTCAAGCAATAAAAAACCGGTGATAAAGAGGAAAAACGGCACACCCAAATGACCTATTCCAGTCGCAAAATCGCAAAACCATTCGTCAAAATTTGCAGGTTCGCTTATTCTGCAACGATAATCAATTATATGAAGCAACACCACCAAAACAATGGCAAAAGCTCGCAAAAAATCTATCCATTCTACTCGTTTTTTTACAGACATACTTTTCCCTTAAATCACAAGCAAACCGCAAGCGCGGTAAATATAAACATTACGATTGAAACCAACCCGTTTCTCAAAAAATAACGCTGAGTGACTCTTGAAAAATCGTTGTATTTTACTATTTCATATTGATACCTTAAAACTCCGCTCGCAGCTCCTACGCCTATGAAATATATTATCGAAAGATTCATCATAAAACCTAAAACTATGAACAACGCCACGCTTACAATATGAAAAAATCCCGCTATTTTTAACGCTGTTTTCGCGCCAAATTCCGTCGCTAGCGAATGTAAATTTTGCGACGCGTCGAACTTTTCGTCCTGCGCGCCGTAGATAGCGTCAAACATACCTATCCAAAGCGCGACCGCAGCGCATAAAACTATAATCGGCAAATCTATAGTTTCTTTTACCGCGACCCACGCGCCTGCGGGAGCTATCGCCACAGCAAGCCCCAAGAAAAAATGGCACAGAAACGTAAAACGCTTTGTAAACGGGTAAATAATAAACGGAACTACGGCTATTGGCAGAAGTTTAAGACAAATAATCGGCAAATTTAAAACCGCCGCAAAAAAAATCGCAAGATAAATCACAGTCGCCACTTTTGCGGCTTTATGGCTTAACTTTCCCGATACCAACGCGCGATACGACAGACGATTTTGTTTTTTGTCATATTTGTAATCAATTATGTTATCTAAAGACACAGCTGCCGCCCGCGCAAAAATTATCGCAACTGTTATAAAAAAAAGCGTTTCAAGTTTAGGCGCACCGTTAGCCGCCAAAAACGCCGCCATATATGAAAAAGGCAGAGAAAATATGCTATGAGAAAAGGCTATATGATTTAAATGAGCTCTAATATTCACAATCCTAAACTCTCCCATTTTTCGTCAACTTTTTGTCTTACTTCTTCCGTCATTTCTATTTCGTCCGGCCACTCTCTCGTGTGCCCTTCCTCTTTCCAAGTCTTTGTCGCGTCGATGCCTAGTTTTGCGCCCCATTTTGCCATTGGCGACGAGTGGTCTAAAACGTCAAGAGGACCTTCGACTATTTCAAGATCGTGTTTTGCGTCGATATTGTTATACACTCTCCACCAAACTTCGGATAAATCCTGCACGTTTACGTGAGCGTCCACTACTATTATCATCTTTACATTCATCATCTGCCCCATACCCCAAAGCGCGTGCATAACCTTTCGCGCTTGCATTGGGTAACTCTTTTTTATGGAAACGATGACGCAATCGTGAAATACGCCTTCTAGCGGCATATTTATATCCACAATTTCCGGAATCATCTGTTGCAACAGAGGCAAAAATATACGCTCCGAGGCTTTTGCGAGATAACAATCCTCCATAGGCGGTTTTCCGACGACGGTTGCAAAATATATCGGATTTTTGCGATGCGTTATGCAGGTGATGTGAAACACGGGGTAATAGTCCGCAAGGGAATAGTAACCCGTATGATCGCCGAAAGGCCCTTCTATTCGCGTTTCGCTCGTGTTTACGTAACCTTCCAAAATAATTTCCGCCGTCGCGGGGACTTCTAAATCCACCGTCTTGCACTTTACAAGTTCCACGCTCTTATGCCTTAAAAAACCCGCGAACACCATTTCGTCTATGTCTTTCGGAAGCGGCGCCGTCGCGGCGTAAGTAAGCGCGGGGTCGGTGCCTATCGCTACGGCGACTTCGATTTTTTCTCCGCCCGCCGCTTTTGTCGCCCTGAAATTTTCCGCGCCGTTCTTATGTATATGCCAATGCATACCCGTGGTCTTGGAATCGTATTTTTGCAGGCGGTACATTCCCACGTTTCTCTTGCCGTTTGCGGGATTTTTCGTAAACACCAAGGGAAGCGTCACAAACTCGCCGCCGTCCTTTGGCCAGCACTTTAAAATAGGAATTTTGTCTAAATTCGGCTCGTCCATAATCACTTCTTGACAGGGCGCGTCTTTTACGTATTTTGGAAAATTTATGGCGCGTTTTATCTTCGGAATAAGCGTTACAAGGTTCATCTTGTTTTGCATATTCATATAAGGAAGTTTTAAAAATTCTCGTATCTCGTCCCCTATATCGTCCAACTTGTCAGCGCCCAAAGCGAGAGCCATTCTTTCGTAACTTCCGAAAGCGTTCATCAAAACAGGCATATCATAGCCCTTGACGTTTTCAAAAAGCAGAGCTACATTGTCCTTGCCACTCATCTTTGAAACTCTGTCCGTTATCTCCGTAATTTCAAGATTAGCGTCAACTTCCGCAGTTATTCTTTTAAGCTCGCCTCTTTTTTCAAGCTCTTCGATGAATTCCCTTAAATCCTTATACGCCACTTTATTTCCTACTTTCTAGTTTTTTAACTGTTTCTTTACTTTCTTCTTTTCTCTCTTTCTTTTATAAAAGAAAGAGAGAAAAGAAGAAAGTAACAAAGAAGAAAAGAGAGAAAGAAAATTTTAATAAACTCTATTGATTAGTTCTTTCTAATTTTTTTATATTAAAATTCTTTTTCTTTCTTTTGGTACTTTTCTTTCTTTTTCTTACCTGTCCCCCTTTACGGGGGATAAGAAAAAGAAAGAAAAGTACGGTTTTAAAAATTTTAACAATCACTTTCTCATAACATATTTAACGATTAAAAAACCAACTTCATATAAAAGTATCATTGGAAGCGCGAGCATACTTTGAGTAAAAACATCCGGCGTAGGCGTTATTATGGCGGCTATCACAAATGACAGAAATATCACCGTTCGCTGATGTTTCGCCAAAAACGCCGAGCCTATTATTCCCATTTTCCCCAAGATAGTGATAACAAGCGGAAGTTCAAAGACGAAACCGAACGGAAGGACAAAGGTCAGCACAAAATCAAAATATCTGTCGACCGAAAACATCGCCTGCAAATCTTCGCCGCCAAAACCCATAAAGAATTTAACCGCCGCGGGAAGTACGAAGAAAAATGAAAAAGCAAGCCCGATAAAAAAGAGCAATACCGAAATCGGCACCAAAATCGCTATGACTTTTCGCTCGCCCGTCGTCAAAGCGGGCAAAAAAAACCGCCACACATGATAAAACACAACGGGAAGCGCAAGCAAAAATCCCGCCGCTACAGCCACTTTCAAATATGTGAAAAACGCCTCCGAGGGTTGCAAATAGTATAATTTGCCCACGGGAAGCGTCAAATATTTCATAATAATGTCTATAAAGTAGTAGGAAACCGCGCTGCCGACAAATACAGCCAAAAGACTTCTGATAATGCGATAGCGAAGCTCTTCAAGATGCTTTATTAAAGACATACTGCCGTCGTCGGTTGGTTCGTTGTCTTCTCTTTCCGTGTCGGCTGAAGCCTCTGCGGGAAGTCTTTCTTCTATCTCGCTCATCTTTTCTCCGCCGCGCCTGCGTCTGCTATAAGTTTTGCATCTTCGGTTATGTTCTTTGGCTCGTCCTCTTTGTTTGCGTTTTTAAACTCCTTTATGCTCTTTCCCAAAGCCTTCCCGACATCCGGAAGTTTCCCGGGGCCAAACAACACCAAGCCTATTACCAAAATTATTAAAAGTTCCGGTACTCCTAATCCAAACATTACATTGCCTCCTTGTTTTCTTCTTTGTTCTTCTTAGCGTCTATCTCCGCTTGTACGCTTTCCTTTGTGGGCGGCGTGTATCCGTATGCGTTTTTAGCCAAATTCACCGCATTTTCTTGTTCGGAAGTTTTATCTTCTTCAAATTCTGCAGGTTTCTGCGCTTTTTCTTCCTTTTTTTCAATCGCGGCTTCTTCTATCGTAGGCTTATTTACATTATGGGTCTTAGCCATTGTATCTCCGAAATTATCGTCGGGCGCGTTTAATATATTTTGAAACGCGCTGGAGGCTCTTCTAAACTCGCGCATCCCTTTTCCGACGGCGCGCCCTATTTCGGGAAGCTTTGAGGGTCCAAAGACGATAAGACCCACGACAAGAATTAAAATAAACTCGGGTATACCTATGCCAAACATACGATTAAAAACTCCTTGACGCTATAAAGTCTGCAACCATCAGGAAAGAATCCCGCACATCGTTTGGAATTGTGGCGGGTATGCTGTTTCTTGCGTCGTCCAAAAATCTTTTGACTTCGCTCTTTGCAAAATCAATACCGCCGCTTTCACGCACTATTTCTATGGCGCGATCTTCCATTTCTAAGGTCATATGCTCGTCCGTAACGATAGCCGCAAGTTCTCCCGCGCGTTTGCTCTCCTTTAGCGTGTATATAACGGGCAGCGTCACAATTCCGCAAACCAAATCGTGAGCCGCAGGTTTTCCGAGTTCTTCTTCGGTTTTTTCCAAATCCAAAATATCGTCCGTTACTTGAAAAGCCATTCCTATAGCGTGTCCAAAACGCCGCAGTCCTTCTTGTTCTTCTTTCGTTACGCCCGACACAAAACCGCCGAGTTCCGTCGCTACTTCCAAAAAATCCGCGGTTTTATTCTTTATTCTTTCATAGTATACGTTATAATCTTTAAGCGCGACGTGCGCCGAATGATCTTGCAAAATTTCGCCTTCGCAAAGATTGGCGATAAGTTCCGAAATGCGATAATTTACATAAGGCGCGTAATTTTGTTTTGCGACCATTGCAAAAGCGCGGGCAAAGAGGAAATCTCCGCCTAAAATCGCGATTTGATTGCCCCATTTAGTGTTCAGCGTAGCCGCGCCGCGCCTTGTACCGGCGCCGTCTATGACGTCGTCGTGCGCAAGCGTCGCCGTATGTATAAGTTCAAGCGATACGGCAAGCGGCAAAACTTTTTTGGCGGAATAATTTTTCCCCGCTTTTGCCGAAAGCAAAGAAAGCGCGGGGCGAAGGCGTTTCCCTCCCGCGCGCACAACATGGGACGCTATTTCGTTTATTATGTCCTTATCGGAAGACACGGAATTTAAAAGTCCTTCTTCAAGAAGTTTTAACTCCTCTTTTATCGGCTCAAACATAGCCTTTGACACATCTATCACCTACAAATTTTTCATCCACGCTGCTTCTTATTATTTATTCTACCAAATAAAAATTACGTTTGAAAGCGTTGATATTTACAGATATATTAAACATTTTATGCTTTCAAATGTCAAGGATTTTTTAAATAGCGGATTTTTCAACTCATTTTTTTATTTCGCGGTTAAAAATCCCAAGTTTATTATAAATTTCGGCTTTTAACAAGCGATAGCGAAATTCATACAATCCAAATGTCGGATTTACTATATGGACTCTATGCAATAGATACGGATCTGTATTAAAAGTGTTCACTCCAGCCTCGCCCGTGACCGCCGTCAAATATTCGTTTTCTTTTAAGATTTGCGGCAAATTCTCATCATACGCGCCGTTCGGATATGAAAACGTATAAATCGTATCAAGCCCGTTCCATTCAAGCATAAGTTTGGAAAGTTTTATTTCTTCAATTTGCTTTTCCCTTGAAAGAGAGGTTAACGGCAGATGGTTGGCGGTGTGACTTCCAAGCTCCACTCCCCTGCTTTGCATCTCCTTTAATTCGTCGTAAGATAGATAATCGTCTTTTCCTATATCGTTTGTAACGACATAAACCGTGGCTTTCATTGCAAATTCTTCCAAAATGGGAAGCATATTGCAGTAATTGTCCTTATACCCGTCGTCAAATGTTAGGACTATCGGCTTTTCGGGAAGAGTCGATTTTCCCTTTTTTGCAAGCATAAAATCGCGCATAGATACAGTTTCGTAACCGTTCGCCTTTAAATACGCAAGCTGCTCGCGAAACTCCGTAGGCGTGACGCTGTATCTTTTTTCGTCGCCCTTTGCGTTGTCGTTTATCATATGGTATTCAAGAATTATAACTCCTTTGTCTGCGGGAGTCGCAATTATACAAACGATAAATATCGCAACAGCGACAAAAATACAAATTAAAATTTTTTTCAAAAACATCACCTATAATTTTTCCGCTAAAATTTTTAGTTTTTTCATTCTGTGACTTAACGCTGATTTACTCACGCAAAGTATGCTTGCAAGCTCGCTTAAACTAGCCTCCGGGTTTTCAAGCCTCGCCTTTGCCGTTTCTTGCAATTCCTCTTTAAGTTTACTCAAAATATTATTGGATTTTAGAGTTTCTATATACGATTTTTGACGAAGAGAGGCGGCTACAGTCTTTGAAAGATTCGCCGTTTCGCAGTTTACTATGCGGTTTACCTGGCTTCGCACCTCTTTAAGGTTTCGCGCGGCTTCAAATTGCTCCGCGGCAAAATCCGCCTGCATCATCCCCAAAAAATCAAGTATCGCCTCGCTGCTCTTTAAATAAACTATATATTCTTCCTTTCTGTCCGTCATCTTTGCGGGAAAATCCAATTTTTTCATTAGTTCCAGCAAAAATTTGGCAAATGTTTTGCTAACGGTGGACAGTTCCAAATGATACTCCGCTTCCGGCTTATTTACGCTTCCCGTAGCCAAAAATGCGCCCCGAAGGTATGCTCTTTGACAACAGGCTTTTTTTAAAGAGCGGTTCTCCCTTTCAATGGAAAAACCTTCGCTGCCTATAAAATTAAGCGATTCCAAAAGCGCCGCGCTTTCTTTTGAGGGCGATATAACAATGTTGTAACTTGCGCGTTTTCTTAATTTTTGAGATTTTTCCATTGAAACTTTAACCGGAATTTTATGGTTTTCTTCGCGTATAAGCGTCAGAGTCTTTCTCGCTACCGCCGCATTGTTTGAAGTAAACTTAAAACCGAAATCTCCCGCGGCACCCGCAAAAACTCTGCCCGAAAGCCTAAGTAACGCGGCAAGTTCGGCTCTTCCACAACATTTTTTTTCGTAAAAAGTCCTCGAAAGTTCATTTTTCACTTCCGACGCAAAAGATGCCATAAAAGTATCCTCTAAAAAAGTAACAAAAAAGAAAAGAGAGAAAGAAAACTTTAATAAAAATAATATGGATATGTGACAATAATTTTAAAAAATGCTCTAAATCAATAGCGTTTAGTAAAGTGTTTTCTCTTTCTTTTTTTCAAAAAAGAAAGAGAAAAAGGAAAGTAGTTTAATCATCATGATTTAAACTGTAAATCATATGCATTACGCTCTTTGCGAGTTTATCGGGGTTGTGACGAATAACGTCCGTTTCGTCTATCATATCCGCTTTGACAAAACCGACGCCCAAAGCGTTTATAGCGTCTTCGTCTATAACGACCGGGTAAGCGTCCTCTTTTTTGTAGTATTCTTTCATCTCGTCCGATATTTCCCTGCCGTTAACAAGAGCGTAGTCTACCGCGCCGCGCCCCGCATGGTCAAGTATCGCTTTAACGTGCATTGAGGCAGTGTAATTATCCGTTTCTCCCGATTGGGTCATTACGTTGCAGATATAAATCTTTATCGCCTTGCTTTTAATAAGCGCGTCCGCTATGCCGTCAACCAAGAGATTGGGCATAACGCTGGTGTAAAGAGAACCAGGACCTAATATTATGGCGTCCGCGTTTTTTATCGCCTCTAACGCGGCGTTTACCGCGGGGACTTTTTCGGGGAAAAGTTTTACGCGTTTAATTCTTTTATGCGCCTCCGGTATACGCGATTCGCCTTCAACTACTGTGCCGTCTTCCATAATCGCGTCAAGGCGCACGCTCTCTTTGCTTGCGGGAAGTACGTTGCCCTTAACCGCCAAAACCTTTGACGATTTTTGAAGAGCTGTCTCCATATCCCCCGTAACTTCGTGCATAGCCGCGATAAAGAGATTTCCGAAACTGTGACCTGCCAGCGCGCCTTTGCCTTCAAAGCGATATTGAAAGAGTTTTTCCATCAAAGGCTCGGTATCTGCAAGAGCGACAAGACAGTTCCTTAAATCTCCGGGAGGAAGTATGCCTAAATCTTCTCTCAGTCTACCGGAAGAGCCGCCGTCGTCCGCAACCGTAACTATGGCGGTAACATTGCTTGTTACCGTTTTCATACCGCGAAGAAGTACCGATAAGCCGTGACCGCCGCCAATTACCACAACGTTTGGACCTTTGCCGAGTTTTCGCTTTTCATAAATAATATCCACCAATTTTTCGGATTTATTCGGTACAAGAGCCATAATAACGGAGCGAATAACATAGCGAATTGCAATAAGCATAAGCGTCGCGCCCAAAAGCACTATTATAATTCCGGCGATGGTCGTTATCGTGTAATTATAACTGCCGCGCCAATAGTATACGGCTTTAAAGATGCCCTCCTCAATAATATCCAAATATTTGTAGTTAAAAACGAGGGCAAACCCAACGCTTGCTGTCATAACTCCAAACGCAAAGAGCACGAACCAACGTTTAAACTTCATACCGGGGTAGAGCCATTTCAAAAAACTCATAGCCTATTCCTCGCGCAAATGTTCCCTTACATCGTTTTTCATCAAATCCCGATGTTCTATTTGAGCATTAATTCCTTTTTTACACAAATAATCGTAGATATGTTTTGCGGTATATACGCTTCTGTGAAGTCCGCCGGTGCAACCAAAAGCGACTACGAATTGAGTTTTGCCCTCTTTTTGGTATTCTGGGATAAGAAAATCAATAATATCTTCAAGTTTATCGGTAAATTTTTTTGTCACTTCATGCTTTTCAATATACTCTACGACTTCGGGCAATGTTCCGCTCTTATACTTAAGCTCTTCAACATAAAACGGATTCGGCAAAAATCTAACGTCTATCACCATATCCGCATCAAGAGGCAAACCGAATTTAAAGCCAAATGAGAGAATATTTACCGTAAATTCGCGAGTATCTGCGCCGCCAAAGATTTTTCCGATTTTTTCCTTTAAATCTATCTTTGAAAATTTGGAAGTGTCTATAATATAATTTGCGCGGCTTCTGACGGGAGCGAGGCGTTCGCGCTCGCGCTTTATTCCCTCCGTTATAAGGGATTTCGGTGCCATAGGATGAGTGCGACGCGTTTCTTTATATCTGCGGACTATGGTGTTATCGGTTGCGTCCGCAAAGAGCAAATCGTATTTTACTCCCGCGTTTGTCAGCGAATCGAGCATATTTAAAAACTCGCCGAAAAAATCGCGACTCCTCGTATCCACCACCAATGCCACGTTATCGACATGCCCCTTGGCTTCCTTGCAGACTTCCACAAATTTCGGAATAAGCACGGGCGGCAAATTATCCACGCAAAAAAATCCTAAATCCTCAAGCGAACGTGAAATCTGCGTCTTTCCTCCGCCGGACATTCCCGTTATTATTACAAGTCTCATACCTTTTCCTCCAGCGCAAATTTATAAATGGCGTTAGCAAAGCCGTGTTCTTGACAAGTAAGCGTCACAAAATCGGCTTCTTTTTTTATGTTTTCCGCGGCGTTTCCCATAGCGACGCTCTTTCCCGCCGCTTTTAGCATTGAAAGGTCGTTTTCCGCGTCTCCTATTGCCATAGTTTCCTCTATCGGGATATTCAAAACCCTCGACAGTTCGCTGATACCGCTGGCTTTGCTTACGCCGATATTTGTCATATCCACATAATATTCCATAGAGTTCGTTATTGTCAATTCATTTTTAAACGCTTCTCTATATACTTTAGTGCGCTCCTTTGTTTCTTCAACGGTCTTACTGAACGACAAGAGTTTCGTGACTTTTGCGGCGTGTTCCTTTAACCCGTCCCAAGTCGCCGCCTCGCCTTTTAACCCTTGCCACGATTCGTATTTTTCCGACAGCTCGTTTTTTTCGGGATAAAAGAGTTTATCGTCGCTGTAAAGCTGCAGGTACCAATTTTTTTCCCTTGATAACGCTATAACCTCTTTTACGATATTTTCGTCTATATAATTTTCGTAAAAAACTTTTCCCGATACGGATTTTATAAGCGCGCCGTTATAAGTGATAATCGGCGCGTCAACTTCAAGCTCGCGGGCAATAGGCAGAGCCGCTCTATACATTCTTCCCGTTGCAATCGTAACCGTTACGCCTTTACTCACCGCGTATTTTGCCGCTTCTATATTTTCTTTCGCTATGGGTTTCCCCGTTTCAAGGAGTGTCCCGTCTAAATCCGTCACAAAAAGTTTTATCATAGAAAATTCCTCTTTCAGAAAATGCTTTTTAAACGCCTTTTAACATACTAATCATAACATTTGAGAATATAAAAGTCAAAAATTGTTTATACAAAAAGGCTGTGAAAAAACTGAATTTTGGTTTTTTCACAGCCTCTTTATGTAAAATCATTAAAATTTTCACCTGCGCCATCCGCAAGCTCCGTCTTTGCAGTTTCCGCCGTCGTTGGAATACGAATCGGCGCAATATGCTCCGCCTCTTTCATTATCTGCGTTGCTTTCAGCAAAAACAACGGTCGAAGCCGTCAAGGTGAAAAGCGCCGCTAAAACACAAATTCCTTTTTTCATAAAATCACCTTCCATAACATATATTACTGTCAGACAAATCTATTGATAACCGCAAAGCGTTCGCGTTGCAGGTATCTACGCATTTTCCGCATCTGATACATTCATACGAATTTGCGTCTTTTGCGGGATTTATCTCCATTGGACATACGCTTTGACACGCGCCGCAAGAAACGCAGCCGCGCGCGTTGTAAAACATACGATAAACGCTTATTTTATTTAATAAACCGTACAACGCTCCCAAAGGGCAAAGCGTTTTGCAAAAAAAGCGATAAATAAAAACGCTCCCTATTATTACCGTCAAAAGTACGGTGATTTTTAAAGCGAAGAGAAAGCCTAAAGAATTTCTGTACTCCGAATGTGTAAAAATGAGAGGTATCGCCGCTTCAAGCGTGCCGGCGGGGCAGATATATTCGCAAAACGCGCTCTCCCCTATTCCGTTTGCAAAAGCTCCGTAAATCGGCAGTATTATGACGAAAACCGCCAATATTATATATTTAATGTATCGGAGCGGATTACAGAGCCTCTTTTTCGGAGACGGAATTTTTGCCAAAAGTTCCTGAAACAGACCGAACGGACAGAGAAAACCGCATATAAGCCTGCCGAAAAGTACGCCGAACATAAGAATAAAACCAAAAGCGTAAAAACCAAAACCGAAACCCGCCGCGCCGTTTATCGTTTGAAGCGCGCCTATGGGGCAAGAAAGCGTCGCGGCGGGGCAAGAGTAACAATTAAGCCCGGGAGCGCATAAATATTTTTCATCGCCCTTATATATTTTGCCGGAGAAAAAATTTTCAAATTCTCGGTTTACAATTACAAAAGACATAAGCTGTATAAATTTGCGGCGAAACTCTGCTCTTATCTCCATTGTTTCACCCCAAACCGATACATTCCATACAGATTCTTACGGCTTTGTTAAATATTATCGTTGTTTCCTCTCGCTGCGCGCCGTAATATATACACGATGCGGCAAGCGTTAAGAGCAAAAGACGAATTTTCCGTAAACGGCTCATTTCAAATATTCCGTCACTCTCTTTTTATATTCCGAAACGTTTGCGCCTACCACCGCCTTGCATAAAATATTTCCCTCTCCGTCCACAAAAATCGTGGTGGGAACAGCCATTACGTTATCTAAATATTTTCCGATACCTTCGTCCGGCAAGATATTTACAAATTTTACGCCCGCATCATTCATAATTTTGACTGCGGCGGCGGTTGTCTTTGTGTCGCTTGCCCCTTTTGAGTCGCAAACTATGCCGATAATTTGCGCGTCTTTGGGCATTTCTTTTGCCCACGCGGACAGAGAGGGCATTTCTTCTATGCAGGGCGGGCAAAATGTTCCCCAAATATTTACAACGGTAACTTTTTTGCCTTTAAAAATATCTTCCGTCACCGCGTTTCCGTTTGTATCTACGGTTTTAAAAGCAGGAAATTTCTCAGCCGTTTCTTTAGAAGCAGCGTTTCCCGTAAAGCACCCCGAAGATAAAAGCAAAGTCGAGACCATAAAGAGCGTCAAGCCCAAGATTTTAACAAAATTTTTCATCTTAATTCCTCCCTAGTCATATTTTAAAATCCTACTTCCTTTTTCTCTTTTCTTTTTTGAAAAAGGAAAAGAGAAATGAAAAAACTTTATTAGCTTAAAATATGAATTTAAACATGACATTTTTATTTTTTATATTAAAATTCTTTTTCTTTCTTTTGCTTCTTTTATTTCTTTTTCTTATAAGAAAAAGAAATAAAAGAAGGATTTTTAAAATTTATTTTTTCTAATCTCCCGATATTTTTCGGGCGACGGTTTTTGGTTTTTTCGCATATTTTGCCCCGAACGAGAAACGGGTTTATTTGTCGCGGGAATTTTATTTGTTTTAACGTAATAATCCTTTATCGGTTTATAACCGAGTTCCGCCGTTAAAGCGTCCCAATTTGACGGAAGTTCTATCTTAACCGTCGCCGCGCCGCCGCCCGGTACCGTTAAAACTTTATTTCTGTTCGCATCGCCCGTCACTATTATGGCGGTTTTCCCCTTTTCCATAACGGGGACGGTCGTCATTTTTTCTTTTCCCGTCCAACCGAGCCATTTTGGGGTATCGGTTTCTTTTGCGCCTTCGGCTTTGCCTATTTTTCGCTTGTGCATATTTAAAGTATAATCTTTGCCCTCAAACGAACTTCCGGGGTTGGCGTAAAAATTCGCGTAGGCTCTCTCGTCAAGCGAACGGCGCGCCAATTCAATCAACGCGTTTTCAAGTTCGTCCTTGTCTTTATACTTTGCCGCCAAATCCCTCGCTACATATTCCGTTACAAAAATCGCGCGATATACAAAAGGCGTGCCGCCGCCAAGCGCAAACTGTTCTTTTTCCACCGCGTCCCAAGCCATAAGCTCTGCGATTTTATCCGGATTTGTCGTAGCGGGCGTTAAGTTGTTGCCCCAATTTAATGAAGACGCGGCCGTTACGGTGTTGTCGTTCGCCTCGTAGCCCATTTGCATATGATACGGCGACCAACCTACGCGAGACAATGCTTCTTCATCTTCCGCCAGCGCAAATGAGGAAATATAGCCGAAAGTACCCATACGATTTTTCTTAATATCGTAACCTCCAAGATTTAAAAGCGCAAGGTCTATGAATCTGCCGAGTTTTTTATTTGACGCGGCGGAAATTTCGCCTTGACCCGCCTCAATTCCAAGCTGCCGCGCAAGAGGACCGTTTAACCATATAAACGGCGTCCAAGCGTGAGTGCTTGAGAGCGTTCTTCTGAAATTGCCGTCCTGCATAGCTTTTGTAAAAGCTATAAGTATCGGCATATATTCGGGCGGACAACCCGCCATAACTCCGACCGTCGCCACATTTTGCGCCGTAACTTCTCTGTACGACGGAGGAATTTTTCCTATTATATCATCTTTCGCGTAAATTGTATATTTTAAAAATTCGTCCACTTTTTCACGGGTAGGCGGAGTTATTGGAAGCCCGTCGGTATAGCCTTGATTTTCAAAAAACGTTTGCACTTCTTCAAACGTTCCCGCAAATACTATGTCGTCTTTTGAATTTTCCGCGCTTTTTTTGCCTTCCGCTGTTTCAGAGGGCAAAATTTCTTTTGTAAGTCCGTCCAAAATTTGCGGCCATAAGATTTCACGCGTATTTTTTATGAGTTCTTCGCTCGTATGAGAAGAAAACGCGCCGGGATATACCGCAACGCGCTGAACGGGAACTCCCGCCAAAGACGCGACGTATTTCGCTTGTTCGACAAAGCCGGGAGCGGCTATCATAACAGAAGGCAAACCTAAATATTCCGCAGTAATGCAGGCGCCTTCCTCTTTAGGCGTGCAAAGTCCGCAGCCGCCGTTGCCTGAAATAACCGCGTCAACTTTTAATTCTTTTAGTTTTTTCTCAAATTTGTCCTTTTGCGCGCGTTTTACGCCCGGCGCAGGATATGGACCCGCCGAACCTATCTCGTTTAAAAGCAACACTTTCGCCGTAGGATAATGTTCGGCAATAAGTCGCTTTATTTCTGCATGGGTAACGCTTGCCATAAAACTTCCGCCCACTACGGCTATGGTTTTTCCGTTTAAAGTATCGAGTCTTTTCGCAGGCTCTATAAATTTTATCGTGGATTTTCCGATGGGAGAAAGCACCGAATAAGGGGCAATTTGCTTTTGTTCCAAAACATCGGGCAGAGGACAAGCGTCGCCCATCTGTTCCGCCGCGTTTAACGGTAAATTTTCAAACAATATAACGAGCGTCATAAAAATACACAAATAAATTTTTCTCATAAGCAAACGCCCCCTCACTATTTATTGACTAGGGCGTGTTGGTAAACCCCGCCAACGCGCTTTGACGGCTATTTTGCCGCCTGAACTGCGTCAGAAAAAACTTGACGTAGCCTAGCTACGACTTCGTTTTTTCTTCCTTGTCAGTCGACAAAATATCTCGCCACATC
>JAGBKP010000124.1 GCA_017635875.1 Selenomonadaceae bacterium
CTTTTCTTTCTTTCTTTTTCTTGAAAGAAATAGAAAGAAAGAAAAGTACCAAAAGAAAGAAAGAAAAAGAACTTTAATATAAAAAAGATTTAAATTAAAAATTTATGTTCTGATAAAGTTTTTTCTTTCTCTTTTCTTTGTTACTTTCTTTTCTCTTTCTTTTTTTCAAAAAAGAAAGAGAAAAGAAAGTAAGAATTTGATTATTAAAGGAGCAAAAGATATGGATTATTTAAAACAGTTTTCACTTGAAGGCAAAGTTGCGCTTGTAACGGGCGCGGCTTACGGTATCGGCTACGCTATCGCGAAGGCTTACGCAAAAGCGGGCGCAAAAATTGCTTTTAACTGCCGCGGCGAAAAGCATATGTCGGAAGCTATCGAGGCTTATAAGAAGGACGGCATTGACGCTAAGGGATATTATTGCGACGTCACCAAAGAGGACGAAGTGCAAAAAATGGTCGCCGATATTGAAAAAGAGCTCGGCACTGTTGATATTTTGGTAAACAACGCGGGCATTATCAAGCGTATTCCTATGATAGAGATGAGCGCGGAAGAATTCCGTCAGGTCGTGGATATCGACTTAAACGCGCCGTTTATCGTATCGAAAGCCGTTATCCCCGGTATGATAAAGAAAGGTCACGGCAAAATTATAAACATCTGCTCTATGATGAGCGAACTCGGACGCGAAACCGTTTCCGCTTACGCGGCGGCTAAAGGCGGCTTAAAGATGCTTACGAGAAATATCTGCTCCGAGTACGGCAGCGCAAATATACAGTGCAACGGCATAGGCCCCGGTTATATCGCGACTCCTCAAACCGCGCCGTTGCGCACGGAAGGTCATCCCTTCAACAGCTTCATTCTCTCCAAAACTCCCGCAAACCGTTGGGGAACGCCGGAAGACTTGGAAGGCCCTGCTATTTTCCTCGCTTCCGACGCGTCAAACTTCGTAAACGGTCACATTCTTTACGTTGACGGCGGTATATTGGCATATATCGGCAAACAGCCGTGATTAGGTTGGGGCGTTGCCCCAAACCCTACAAGGGACTCTGTCCCTTGACCCTGCCAAAGGGCTCGCCCTTTGGAAACCCGGTTTATAAAATAAAAACGGGGGTGCAGGGGGACGAGTTCCCCTGCCGGAGTCCGGAGGCGGAGCCTTTGGTGGGTTTGGGCGAAGCCCAATAATAAAATGAAAGGCGGATGTATATGGATAAATCTGTAGTAATGCAAAAACTTTCCGGTATCGGTGTTGTGGCGGTTGTTCGCGGAAAGACTATGGAAGACGGCGTAAAGACCGCGGACGCTTGCATTGCGGGCGGAGTTAAAGCTATCGAGCTTGCGTTCACGACTCCCGACGCGCCTACCGCTATAAAGACTTTGGTTGATAAATACGCGAACGACGACAGCGTTGTTATCGGCGCAGGCACCGTGCTTGAACCTACGACTGCGCGTCTTGCTATAATCGCCGGCGCAAAATTCATCGTTTCGCCTGCTTTTGATAAAGATGTTGTGGAGATGTGTAATCTTTATCGCGTGGTGTCATGCCCCGGCGTAATGGATCCGAAAGGTTGCGTCGAGGCTCTAAAGGCGGGCGCGGATATTATTAAAATCTTCCCCGGCGATATTGTGGGCAAGAATATGATAAAAGATATTCACGGTCCTCTTCCTCAAGCGCAGCTTATGCCTTCGGGCGGCGTAAACGCAGAGAACGCCGCAGACTGGCTTAAAGCCGGTTGCGTAGCGGTAAGCGCGGGCGGCAGCCTAACGGCGGGCGCAAAGAAAGGCGACTATGCGGCTGTTACGGAAATGGCTAAAAAATTCATCGAGGCGGTAGAGTCCGCAAGAAAATAAAAGCGACTTTTAACAGAGGGCGCGGGGAATGTCCTCGCCCCTCTTTTTTATTGTGACAAGGGAGAGATAATATGTCAGTACACGTTATAAACGAAGCAAAACGGTGCTTACAGTGCAAAAAGCCTATGTGCAGGTTAAAGGGTTGCCCTATAGAGACGAACGTTCCCGAGATGATTCGTCTTTTCCTTGAGGGAAAAGGTTTAGACGCCGCTCAAATGCTCTTTGCGAATAATCCTATGAGTATGTTTTGCTCGCTTGTCTGCGACCACGAAAAACAATGCGAAGGTCATTGCGTGCAAGGCATAAAGGGATCGTCAATACATATTTCAAGTATAGAGCATTATATCTCCGACGCTTTCTTTGAAAAGCTGGTGCTTGAAAAAGAAGCTCCCAAAGGCAAGAAAGTCGCGGTAGTGGGCAGCGGCCCCGCAGGTATGGTTGTCGCCGTGGTGCTCGCGCAAAAAGGTTACGACATTACAATTTTTGAAAGAAAAGATCAAATCGGCGGTATGATGCGTTACGGTATCCCCGAATTTAGACTTCCTCGCACTCTGCTTTCGCGTTACGGCAAGAAGTTAAGAGAGCTTGGGATACATATCCGCCCGAATACCACTATAGGCGGCGCGCTTCACTTAGACGATTTGTTCAGCGACGGTTATAAGGCGATATTTATAGGTTCCGGCACTTGGCGCGCGCGTCGTTTGGGCGTTCCCGGCGAAAGTCTCGGAAATGTTCACTACACGATAGACTATTTGCAAAGCCCCGAGGCTTACGAGCTTGGCGATACGGTCGCCGTTATCGGCGCGGGCAACTCCGCTATGGACGCGGCGCGTACCGCTCTTCGCCGCGGTGCGAGATTCGTTTCGATTTACGCGAGAGGCACAAAAGCGAGCGCAAGCGTAAGGGAAGTGGAATATACACTCGCGGACGGCGTGGATATTTTCTACGGTATGGCTGTTAAGGAAATTACGGATAAGGGGCCTATCTTCGTTAAGAAAGAATACGACGAAGAAGGAAACGTAGTAAGCGAAAGCGAGCCGCAACTCTTTGAGGCGGACAGCACGATTATAGCCGTGAGCCAGCGTCCGAAAGATAAACTCGTAAACACTACTCACGGGCTTGATTCAAACGACAGAGGGCTTCTTGAAGTCGACGAAAACGGTCAGACGAGCCGCGAAGGAATATTCTCCGCAGGCGACGTTGTAACGGGCCCGTTAAACGTGGTAAAAGCCGCAAGAGCCGCAAAAGAAACCGCAGAACATATGGCGGAATATTTGGAAAAATTGAATTAAGGTAACCTCTAAAAACCCTTCTTTTCTTTCTTTTTCTTATAAGAAAAAGAAAGAAAAGAAGCAAAAGAAAGAAAAAGAATTTTAATATAAAAATATAAAAGTGTAATGCTTAAATTTAGATTTTAAGCTAGTAAAGTTTTTTCTTTTCTCTTTTCTTTTTTTCCCCGTAAACGGGACAGGCAAAAAAGAAAAGAAAAAAGAA
>JAGBKP010000125.1 GCA_017635875.1 Selenomonadaceae bacterium
CGCGACTTACGCTATCGAAAAAGCGCAGACTTTCGGCGCAAAAGTCGTTACCTGCTCCGACTCTAACGGTTACGTATACGACCCGAACGGCATTGACCTCGACGCCGTAAAAGAGATTAAGCAGGTTCGTCGCGGACGCATTAAAGAATATGTTCAAAATCACCCGAACGCGGAATATCACGAAGGCTGCAAAGGCGTTTGGACTGTTAAATGCGACATCGCCCTTCCCTGCGCTACGCAGAGCGAAATCGACCTTGAGAGCGCGAAAGCTCTCGTAGCTAACGGCGTTATCGCGGTCGGCGAAGGCGCGAATATGCCTTCTACTTTAGACGCTATCGCGTATTTCCAAGAGAACAAAATCCTCTTTGCTCCTGCAAAAGCGGCGAACGCGGGCGGCGTTGCGACAAGCGCGCTTGAAATGGCGCAAAACTCCGAGCGTTTGCAGTGGACTTTTGAAGAAGTCGACGAAAAACTCAAAGGCATAATGAAAAACATCTACGAATCCGCAAAGAAAAACGCGGAAGCTTTCGCAGACCCCGACGATTTGGTATCCGGCGCAAATATGACGGCGTTTAAGAAAGTAGCCGACGTTATGATGGCGCACGGCATCGTGTGATTATGATAAAAAAAGTTCCCTATTGAAGCAAGGCTTCGATAGGGAACTTTTTTTATCAATAATTTGCAACGAGTTTTTGGAAATACGCCTGCGGATGATCGCATACCGGACAAGTTTCCGGAGCTTCGTTTGCTTCAACCACATAGCCGCAATTTTTGCATTGCCATAAGATTTTCTCGTTCTTCTTGAATACAACGCCGTCTTCGATGTTTTGCAAAAGTATCTTATAGCGTTTTTCGTGTTCGGCTTCAATCTCCGCCACTTTTTCAAAAAGTTGCGCGATTTTGTCGAACCCTTCTTCTCTAGCCACTTTTGCAAATTCGGGATACATAGAGGTATGTTCCTCGTTTTCGCCCGCCGCCGCGCGTCTTAAGTTTTCCTTTGTGTCCGCTACGCCTTCGACGAGTTTGTACCAAATTTTGGCGTGTTCTTTTTCATTGTCTGCGGTTTCTTGGAAAATCTCCGCTATTTGCACAAATCCATCCTTTTTCGCCTTCGAGGCAAAATAGGTGTACTTGTTTCTCGCTTGCGACTCGCCCGCAAACGCCGCCCATAAATTCTGCTCTGTCTTGCTTCCTTTTAAATCCATAAACATACTCTCCTTTTAAAATTATTTCATAAGCAATATATATCGCTTAATCAAACTGTTTCTTTTAAATATATGCGCGATCAAATAAGCGCAAATTATAACGGCTAAAATAAACCCAATATAAAAAATCGAGGCTGTCCAAAAAGAAAACTCTTTTCCCATCGGAATCGTCATACCATAGCTTTCCCAACACTTAAAAAACGCGCCGCCGATAAAAATATGCATAGTATAAATCGCAAAGGAAACGGAACATATTTTATCGACGATAAAGCGCAAATACGCGCCGGTTCTGAGTAAATTCTCCGTTCTTGTCATTAGTTCAAAAGCGCAAACAGCAAGCAAAACCAAAAGAATAAAGCTGTGATGATTTTTTTCCAAAGCGTAACCGTTATAAGTCATAAGGCACATAATCGCCAAAGGGATTATTACGCCCGCAAACGTTAATAAAACTGTGGATATGTTTTTTAATTTCCCCTTATATACGGCGTAACCGGCAAAGAGATATATCATCCACACGCTTTCTCCCCACACAGACGCGCCGAAAACGTTCATTTTCAAAACCGAATGAAAATCTTCAACTTCATCCGTGAAGGCAAACAAAATATCTATCGTTGGAATTATCGTTCCGCTAAAAACAAGGGCTATAACAAAAACAGCGCAGTACATAGGATGCTTAATTTTATTGTAAGCGACAGCGATAACGGGCATCCC